>JAWOEV010000197.1:0-31016 GCA_046482565.1 Lentisphaeria bacterium
CTCAGGGTCGAGGAGTTTGAATGCGGGCCGTTTGTCCGAAAATCAACCCCGGGGACGGTCTTCAATATCTCGGTGACATAATTAAAATTACTATTCTCAATTTCAGTGCGATCGATAACCGAGACAGAATAACCGAGTTCACTTAACAGTGTCTCCGTCTGGGTGGCCGTTACAACTAATTCATCCAAATTCGCCACTTCCCGTCCGAGCTCGCCGGGAGTTTCATCGTCTGAAGCCTCCCCCCAGGCGTAACCGGCTGACAGAGTAGCGACAGCCAAGCTCCCGCCAATGACATTGCGTTTAAGTTTTTGAGAGAGATTTCGTTGCCAGTTCTTCATATTACCATCCTTTGTTGTTAACGCCGGAGACTCGAATTCCACCCCTGATTTTTTCAAAAAAAAAGCGTTTTCTCCTACAATAGAGAAAACGCCGACATCTTGAAGAATCAGGATTCACGAAAAGGTTCCGCGACTCAGGATTCGCATTCTGCCGGCAATGTTTTACGCGACTATTACCGTATGTCCAGGGTATCCTGACTCGCGGGCTGCTTATTACTACTTCCCGGCCTTCCCGCTTCGCTGTCCCAGCTAAACAGTGGCTTTTTCGGGTTTCGTTCCCGCACACAGTGGCGCGACCGTTCCGGATTCTCACCGGATTCCCCTGAGAACTTCTAAGTTGTTCACAAAAGAAACGTGATACCTTAAGGCAATGCGGCAATATGTCAAGTGTGAACTCCGACGGTTGCCCCTGCCAGCCAACTGAGTACAAGCCAGCGCGGTTCGCTTAATCCGGGGCTAGAGTTGCACAATTTGGGTTAAAGGGTTACCGTTTTTTATGAAGCTTGCTACTTTTAACGCCAACTCTATACGGTCGCGACAAGGGATTATTCTGGAATGGCTTGATGCCAACCGCCCGGATGTTCTCGGGATTCAGGAAACCAAGGCGCAGGATAAAGATTTCCCGCGGGCAGCGTTTGAGGAGGCTGGCTGGCATGTGGTTTTCAAAGGGGAAAAGTCCTATAACGGCGTGGCGTTGATCTTTTATGATTGCTGAGTTTGCTTTCGATAACGATAACGAAATTAATAAAAGGATATAGAACATGAAAAAATTCGGCATAAAACTGGCGCGCTTCAGCCTGGAGCGCCCCAAGAGTATCGCGGCTTTAATTTTTATTCCGACGCTGGTCTTGATGCTGCTGGCGGGACTGCCGTCGGTATGGCCGGATATTTTTCAGGGGCTGAATTCTGTCAAGGTTGATACAGACCCTGAAAACATGCTCTCCAAGGAGGCTACGGTTCGGGTTTTTAACGATGACATGAAGGAATTGTTTGACCTCAACGATATGGTTGTGGTCGGCATTGTCAATTCTGAACATCCGGAGGGGGTTTTCAATCCCGAATCCCTGCAGAACATTTATGCTTTGTCACAGTTTGCCGAAGGACTGACCTGGCCGCATCCCGAGCATCCGGATGACCCCGGGAAGCGGATCGGGGTCATCGCGGCGGACATTATTGCCCCCTCCACGGTTGATAATATTGAAACCGGCGGCCTCGGTGTCGTTAAGTTTGAGTGGCTGATGCCGCAGCCGCCCGCAACCCAGGAAGAAGCCGTAGCGATCCGGAAAAAGGCGCAGGACATACCGTTCTTGGACGGCACTCTGGTGTCGGAAGACGGTCAGGCGATTTGTCTTTACCTGCCGTTGACCTCAAAAGATCTCAGCAATCGCGTTTATGAGGAACTTAAAACCAAAATTGCCGAGCTGAGCGGTAACGACAAGTTTTACATTACGGGTCTGCCGGTAGCCGAAGACACTTTCGGCCATCAGATGTTTGTTCAGATGGGCATTTCTGCCCCTCTGGCAATGCTGGCAATTTTTCTGTTGATGCTCTTCTTTTTCCGCAAGCTGTCTTTAATTCTTTCACCTCTCATTGTGGCTATGGTTTCGGTCATATTCACCATGTCACTGCTGGTGATCACCGGTCAGACCATCCATATAATGAGCTCGATGATTCCGATTTTCATCATGCCGATCGCGGTTCTTGACTCGGTCCACATTTTATCCATGTTTTTCGATCGCTACCAGCAAAACCAGGACCGGCGGGCGACCATGGTCGACGTCATGGACGCCCTCTTTATGCCGATGCTCTACACTTCACTGACCTCTGCCGCCGGCTTTGCATCACTGGCCCTGACGCCGATTCCACCGGTACAGGTATTCGGTATTTTCTGTTCCATAGGGATCATGACCGCCTGGATATTGACCATTATTTTCATCCCGGCCTATGTGACATTCCTTCCCGAAAAATGGCTTAAGAACTTCGGGGCGCGACGCACGGAATCAACCGGCTTTTTATCCAGGATTCTGGAGGCGGTCGGAGAAAAGACTTACTCCCATGCCAGGACGATTCTCGCGGGGACGATAATTATAGTCGGAGTGGCGATCTACGGCATCACTCAGATACGCATAAATGACAACCCGATCAAGTGGTTCGAGCCGGAGCATCCCATCCGGGTTGCGGACCGGGTCTTGAATAACCATTTCGGCGGCACTTATATGGCTTATCTCGCCCTGGAAGCCCCCACCGGAAAGGCGGCTGGCGGGAAGTACGCCGCAGAATTGCGCGACAAGCTTGATAAAAAACTTTCGGAGACCGGCCCTGACAACCTCCGCAAGACAGTTTATACCACCCTGCGCCAGCAACTCAAAAATATGGATGTCAGCAAGCTCAGCGCTAAAGAACTGCTTAAGCGCCTCAATGAAACCGCCCGGGCGCATGCTGATAAGGCGGAAGGTGATGACCTGTACTACGCATGGGACGATGCCTCCCTGTTTCTTGAAAAACAGATCCAGCGCTTTGAACTTTTTAAGCGTCCGGAAGTACTGCGTTATATGACTCGCATCCAGGAATCTCTCGCCCAAGTCAAAGACCAAAACGGCAAGGTGATTGTCGGCAAGTCCAATTCTCTGGCGGATATTGTCGAGACTGTCCATCGCGAGTTGCGCGGCGGCCAGGATAAATATTTCACGATACCCGACAGCTCGGAAGCGGTGGCGCAGTGCCTGATGCAGTATCAGAGCAGTCACCGGCCGCAGGATCTTTGGCATTTCACCTCTTCCAACTACCGCAATTCGGCGATATGGTTCCAGCTGCGCAGCGGCGACAACATCAAAATGGAACAAGTGGCCGAAGCGTTACGCACATTCACTGATAAGAATCCCCCCCCGGAGGGGATCACCGCAAACTGGTTCGGTCTGACCTATATCAACGTAGTGTGGCAGGATAAAATGGTGGCGGGCATGATGTTCGCCTTTCTGGGCAGCTTTCTGGTGGTCTTTCTGATGATGACCCTGCTGTTCCGCTCAGCCCTGTGGGGTATCCTCTGCATGCTTCCGCTGACCGTCACCATCGCCTTTATCTACGGCGCTATCGGCTTGGTCGGGAAAGACTACGACATGCCGGTAGCCGTACTGTCGGCCCTGGCCCTGGGGTTGGCGGTCGATTTCGCTATACATTTTCTCGAACACAGCCGGGTGCTGCGTTATGAAAACGGTGACTGGAAGAAGGCCATCCCGCATGTTTTCGGAGACCCGTCCCGAGCCATTGTCCGTAATATCATCGTGATAGCCGTCGGTTTTCTGCCGCTACTTGCAGCCCCGCTGGTACCGTACCAGACGGTGGGGGTCTTTTTGGCCGCAATCCTGGCCGTAAGCGGCTTAGCGACGCTGCTCCTTCTGCCCGCCCTTGTGCGGCTTTTGGAACGCTTCCTGTTCCCGGAAAGCCGTATATGCTGCGTATCCTGCAACTGCATAACGTGTCTGGCCGCCAGCGTCTCGCTGGTTGTGCTCGTCCTTGTTAATGTCAAACAATTCATGGATATCGGCTGGACCCCGCTGAGCTGGATCAGCCTATTGCTGATACCGATCTTGGCTTTGATCTGCCGCTTCCTCAGCAAACGTGAAAAATGCGAACTCGAAAGAAACCAACAAAAAACCGCAAGAAAGGACGCCAACAATGAATAGCATCATCAAATCCGTAAAATTGTATTTTCAACCACTCGTTACCACAACTGTACTGACATTCTCCGGCGCAGTCTTTGCCCAAGCCGAGTCGCAACAGCCAGCGGAGAAGGGCAAGCAACTTTCCGTGGCTCAAATTGTCGATAAATCTAACTGGCGCGCTTATTACCAAGGTCAGGACGGCCGGGCCCGCGTCAAAATGACAATAACCGAAAAGGACGGAGACACACGCAACCGTGAATTCACCATCCTGCGGCGCGACAGCACGCCGGAGGATGTCAGCGACAAGGAATTTACCGGTGAGCAGAATTTTTATGTGTATTTCCACCGGCCAGCCGATGTCAATGGAATGGTCTTCATGGTCTGGAAACACCTTGACAGTGATGATGATCGCTGGCTCTACCTGCCCGCTTTGGACTTAGTAAAACGCATAGCCGCCTCTGATAAGCGAACCAGCTTCGTAGGATCGAACTTCTTTTATGAAGATGTATCGGGCCGCAGCGTCAATCTGGATAAGCACCAGCTGGTCGAGGAAACAGACACTTATTACAAACTGAAAAATATTCCGAAGAACCCGCAGCAGGTAGAGTTTGACCACTATATAATGTGGATACACAAAGAGTCTTTCATCCCGGTAAAAACGGAGTATTACGATGATCAGGGCACAAAATACCGGGTCTATGAAGCACTCAAAGTGGAACCGATCGAAGATTTCTTAACGGTTACCAAGTCGCGGATGTCGAATCTGAAAAGCGGCGGCAACACCGTCTTGGAATACTCAAACGTAAAATATAATCTAGACCTGCCCGATAACTTGTTCACTGAGCGCTATCTGCGACGGGCACCGCGCAAGTATTTGCGCTAACCTGAAGGTTGCGGTACGCAGTACAGCTACATTTTATCTCGAAGCAAGCTACGGCAAACTTGGCCGGGCATAATCCATGCTAACCTAAAAGGATAAAAAAACATTATGAAGCTATTAATTTTTACACTGGTAATTGTCGGCGGCGGCATCGCCGGGGGGTTGCTGGGCTATTACGGAAAATGCACCAGCGGTGCCTGCCCGCTCACCGCCAACCCTGTCCGGGGAGCAATAATCGGGTTACTTATCGGTGCCCTTTTCGCCTTTGGTTACCTAGGCAAGCCGCAACGCAGCCGCACGGCGGGCGGTGCCGATATCGATGACAGTGCCGTCATTCACATCACAGGCGAAGAGCAGTTCACGCAAAAAGTGCTTGAAGCCGACAACCCCGCCCTAGTCGATTTCTATGCGGACTGGTGCGGTCCGTGTCGCCAGCTCGCCCCGCATATTGCCGCAATCGCCACGGAAAACCCCGGCCTGGTTGTCGCCAAAGTAAATGTTGACAAGGACCCCAACCAAGCACTGGCAAAGCAATATCAAGTCCGGACAATTCCCCACATGATACTGATTAAAAACGGCGAAATTCTTGACACAAATACGGGATATCTTAAAAAGGAAAAGATTCTGGAGTGGATCAAGGACAAGACAGGAGGTCAGGAATAAATGCCGATATACGAATACAAATGTGAAGAGTGCGGACACCTTTTCGAACGCTTGGCGAAAAACAGTGAAGACCATCCGGGTAAATGCCCCAAATGCGGGCGTCCGAAACCGGTAAAACAGTTTTCATCCTTCGCTCCTGCTATGGGGGGAGGCGGCGGCAATGAGGCCTGCCCCAGCGCTGGTGCCTGCCCGACCGGCGACTGTTGCAGTGGCGGCTCCTGTCCGTTTTAACAGCTAACGCTCCTCAATCCGCCGCAGGCGGAGCGGCGACCTTTTCGCGGAGGGTATAGTCACTCCGGTTTACGGAAGACGGTGATAAATTCCCGGTTACCCTTGGGGCCGCTTATCGGAGAGGGGATAACATCCAAGCACTGCCAGCCGAGCTTGGCGGTCATGAATTCACAAATTTCATCAATACAGCGCTGGCGAACGGTCGAATCCCGAATTACGCCACCGCGACCGACCTCGCGGCGGCGGGCCTCGAATTGGGGCTTGACCAGCAGAAATGCCAAACCGCCACTTTTCAGGATCGGATCAGCTGGGGGGATCACTTTGCGTAATGAAATGAACGAAACGTCCGCAGTTATCAAATCAATCGGCTCAGAAATCTGCTCGGACGGCAAATTTCGGGCATTGACCTTTTCCATTGAGACCACCCGTCGGTCCGATCGCAAGCGATTGTCAAGCTGGCCGTAACCTACATCTACAGCATAAACTTTGGCGGCACCACGCTGCAGCATTAAATCGGTGAAGCCGCCGGTAGAGGCACCGATGTCCAGGGCTATGGCGTTTTTCAGGTCGGGGGCGAATTTATCGAGGGCCGGCAATAATTTTTCCGCACCGCGCGAGACATAAGGATAAGGCTTTTCAACCGACAACTGGGCGTCGGCGTCAACCATCTCATTGGCTTTATGAATTAGCCGGTCGCTGCCGATTCTAACTTTGCCGGCCATGATCAGACGTTGCGCTTGGGCGAGGCTCTCACAAAGCCCGCTTTCCGAGAGGCGGATATCGGCTCGCTTTTTCATGTCCGTATCTGGCCGCTGCCGCTAATCACATATTTGTAAGAGGTCAATTCGTCGAGCCCCATGGGGCCGCGCGCATGAATGCGGTCAGTGCTCACGCCGATTTCGGCGCCCATGCCGAATTCTCCGCCGTCAGTAAAGCGAGTCGAGGCATTGACATAGACGGCGGCGGCATCGACTGCTTCCTGGAAATAGGTAGCGGTATTACGGTTTTCAGTGACAATCGCCTCGCTATGAGCCGAACCGTAATCAGAAATATGTTGAACCGCCGTCTCCATGCTGTCTACTATCCGCACAGCCAGAATTAGGTCCAAGTATTCGGCGGTCCAGTCTTCATCGGTAGCCGGCTTAGCTTGCGGCACAAGCTCGCAGAAAGCTGAATCACCGCGCAGTTCCACCCCTTTTTCCAACAGCACCCCGGCCATTTTCGGGACAAACTCTTGGGCAATTTCCCGGTGGATTAAAACGGTTTCAACGGCATTACAGACGCCCGGCCGCTGACATTTGGCGTTCTCCACAATTTTCAGCGCCATATCCTGGTCGGCGTTTTTATCAACATAGACATGGCAGACCCCTTTGTAGTGTTTAATTACCGGAATGGTTGAGGTTGCCACGACTTTACGGATAAGCCCTTCCCCGCCACGGGGGATGATCAGGTCAATATAGTGATCCATTTTCAGCAACGCATTAACCGCTTGCCGCTCGGTCCAGGGCATGAGCTGGATAATTTCGGGCGACATATCGCTCTTGCGGATGCCGTCTTTCAAGGCTTTGACGATTGCCTTGTTGGAGTTGATGGATTCTGAACCGCCGCGCAAAAAAACCGCATTGCCGGCTTTCAGACAGAGTCCGGCGGCGTCTGCGGTAACATTCGGGCGGGCTTCGTAAATAATGGAAATAACCCCTATAGGCACACGTACTTTGCGGATTTTCAAGCCATTGGGCCGCAACCAAGTGGAGTCAACTCGACCGGTGGGATCTTCCAACCCGACCAGTGTGCGCAAGCCCTTGGCCATCTCGGCCAGGCGGTCTTCATCAAGTTGCAACCGATCGAGCATCGCACTGCTGAGCCCATTTTTACGGGCGTTCTGCATATCGATCTCATTAGCTTCCAGAATCGATTCTATTTGATCCTGAAGTTCATCAGCCATGGCCTCTAGGCAACGGTTTTTCTGCGGCCCTTGGAGTAAAGCCAATTTGCGGGCGGCGGTCCGGGCCGCCGACCCCATCTTGGCCAGCTCGCTTGTATAATCAATTGTCATATAAAATCTCTACTTGCTACTGCCTTCAACTGTTTCAAGCATTGCTTCTACGGCTTTCCGGGCACGCTGGGCGATTTCGGGGGGGACAACCACGGCCGGGGATGATGACTCCAGAGCCCGCTCTATTTTTGATAAGGTGATCTTCTTCATATTCGGGCAGAGTAGCAGTGGACTGAGTGAGATAAAATCAATCTGCGGAGCAATCTTTTTGAGGGTATGAATAATCCCCTGTTCAGTGCCGACAATAAACTGCCGGCAGGAGGTTTCCACTACCAACTCACACATTTGGCCGGTGGAAAGTATATGATCAGCTTCATCCTGCACATCCGGGGGGCATTCCGGATGCACCATAACTTCAGCTCCGGGGTGCAGGGTACGCATGCGCTTAAGGGTATCGACCTGTACAGCCGCATGCGTAGGACAATAGCCATCCCACAGAATCATGCTACGTCCGGTTTGCCGCTCCACAAACTTACCCAGATACTGGTCCGGAACAAAGATAATTTCCGGCGCATCCCGCAACGAGTTCACGATCTGCACCGCATTAGAGGATGTACAGCAAACCGTGCTTTCAGCTTTAACTTCCGCTGTAGAATTGACATAACAAACCACCGCAGCATCAGGATGCTTGGCTTTCAGCTGGCGCAGTTCATCCGCAGTAATCATATCAGCCATCGGGCAACCGGCATTCATGTCGGGGAGGAGCACGGTTCTCCCGGGGTTGAGAATCGCCGCGGTTTCAGCCATAAACTTTACGCCGCAAAAGACAATCAGTTCTTTATCAACTTCCGCCGCTCTTTTGCTCAACCCATAGGAGTCGCCGACAAAATCGGCGATGTCCTGTATTTCGGGGGGTTGATAGGTATGGCTGAGGATGAGCGCATCGCGCTCTTTCCGTAATTTGTTAATGTTGTCGGCTAAGCTCATTCTTATTTTATTCTTCTTCTGTTTCGGCTGCCGCCTGAATTTGCTGTTGCAGGTTTGACGGGACGGTTTCGTAGCTGTCGAATTCCATCTCAAATGTGCCTTTGCCATGCGTCAGTGAGCGCAGTTGCGTGGCATAGCTGAAAGCCTCAGACAGCGGCACCGAGGCATTTACCACCTGCATACCCTCTTCGCGATCCATGCCCATGATACGACCGCGTCGTGAGTTCAGGTCACCACTGATGTCGCCCATATACTCGTCCGGGAATATAATACGCATTTTCATGATAGGCTCGAGCAACTTGGCTTTGCCGTTCTTGATGGCCTCACGAAAGGCCCCGCGCCCGGCAATTTTAAAGGCCATTTCAGAGGAGTCAACGGGGTGATGTTTGCCATCATAAACAACCGCCCGAAAATTGATGACTTTGCAGTTGGCCAAAGGACCCTTGACGGAACCTTCTTTCACACCTTTTTCAACCGCCGGAATAAAGTTTTTGGGTATATTGCCACCGACAACCTCGCTGACAAAATCATACTCTTCCTCAGCCAAGGGTTCGACCCGCATGTAAACCTCAGCAAACTGTCCATGGCCACCGCTTTGTTTCTTATGACGATAATGGGCATCCCCGACTGCGGTTATGGTCTCACGATAAGGCACTTTCGGGGTCCGCAGGTCCACTTCGACTTTGGCCGCTTCTTTCATGCGGTTTATGGCGTTTTGCAGGTGCAACTCGCCCAGCCCTGAAAGCACCGTCTCGTGCGTTTCAGGATTGCGGTCCAGGTTGAGCGTGGGATCTTCGTCGCAGATGCGGGCCAAAGCCGAATTTATTTTTTCGTCGTCCCCTTTGTTTTCCGGGTAAACTGCATACGACATAACCGGTTTGGGAAATTCGATCGGGGCAATGACCTTATCGGTGGATTTGGTGGACAGAGTATGGTTCAAAGCCGCACTCTTGAGTTTGGCAATGGCGACAACCTGCCCAGGGCCGGCAGTGTCGATATTTTCCTGATTTTTGCCGTTGACCAGAAGCATTGATCCCATACGCTCTTTGTCGCCGGTACTGACATTGACAATGTCGCTGTCGCCCGTGAACGTGCCGCTGTATATCCGCATGAAAGTCAACTGTCCGACAAACGGGTCACTCACCGACTTAAAGACAAAACCGAGTGTTTCATCACTGTCAGCGGTACACTCAAACTCACCATCGGTCAATTGCACTTTCCGATTTGTAATCGGGTCCGGGAAAAGATTGACAACCCCGTTCATAAGTTCTTCGACGCCGACATCTTTTTCCGCACTGGCCGCAAAGATCGGCACGATATCAGCCTGTTGTATTGCCTGGTGCAGGCCTCGAGATATCTCTTCCTCGCTAAGCTCCTCCCCTTCAAGGTATTTGGTCATAAGTTCTTCGTCTGACTCGGCTACCGTGTCCATCAACGCCTCCTTATACTCGGCGACGGCAGCACTGACCTCGTCCGGCACATCGGTTGCGGTTAAGACGTTCACAACAGCGTTGAATTCGGCTTTGGTGCCGACCGGTACCGTGAAAGGGATACAGGTAGTGGTGCCGTATGTTTCGCGGATGGTCGCC
Source organism: Lentisphaeria bacterium (assembly GCA_046482565.1). Taxonomy (GTDB): domain Bacteria; phylum Verrucomicrobiota; class Lentisphaeria; order Oligosphaerales; family MVZH01; genus JAWOEV01. The sequence continues at coordinate 10,347 of JAWOEV010000197.1, forward strand.
AGAGTCTGGTCATACTCAGCCTGCTCGTGATCAAGGCGGTTTATGACAAAAGCACGGGGGATTCCGGCCTCCCTGGCGGCCTTCCAAGCGCGAATTGCTCCCATTTCCAAACCGGTAGAGGCATTTACGGTGATCAGAACGGTGTCCGCAACATCGATAGAGGCCAGGGTCTCTCCGAAGAAATCAGCATAGCCGGGCGTATCGACAAAAGAGAGGCAGGCATCTTTCCAATTGCAGTGCAACGGGGTGGCGTACATGCTGGATTTACGTTCTTGTTCTTCGGGCCGGTAATCAGAAACACTGGTTCCTTCGTCAACCTTTCCTAACCGCTTAACGGCTCCGCTCTTGTGCAGCATCAGGTCAGACAACAACGTTTTCCCCGAGCCCGCGTGACCAGCCAATACAAAGTTCCGAATCTGATTAACATTCATATCTTTCACCTTTTAACTCCCTTTTTCTTGGCAATGCACAGGCCAAGTGCACTGCGGAATGTCGTCCGCTTTCAACTTTATCAGAGCGCCCAAAACAGTAAATTAGCGGTTGAACGGTTTAATTCAAAATTTTTGCAATTTAGCGGTCTGTGAATTATTTTGTTGGCTTATGGGTTTTGTCCAAAACATTATTGCTAACTGGTGCCATGAGCATAGCGCAGTTGTTGCCGATAAGCGGCCGACAGTCGCCGCCGGCACCCATATTGGTCGCGTTCGCAGGCTGAATGAAGACAGCTATGCCACGGTCAAATTACCGGGGGCTCACGAGGTTCTGGCGGCGGTCGCTGACGGCGTAGGCGGCGAGCAGGCCGGTGAAGTGGCCAGCTGGTTTGCCATTACTTATTTGCTTAGGGAAAGACATAAGTACGCTCTGGGAGCAGTTGATAATCCGAAAACGGCTCGCAATATGCTGGTCGACGGTCTGCATGCTGCCAACACGGCGCTGGATCAGATAAACTCAAAACTGGGGGGAGCCAATTTTGCCATGGGGACAACGGTGGCGGCGGCCGTATTCGTGCCGGGAGCAGTGGTGATTGCCCATGCCGGTGACAGTCGTTGTTATCGCCTTCGGAACGGGACACTGGCGCAGATCACCAGTGATCACACTTGGGCCCAGAACCTAGTCGAAATCGGCGAGCTTAAAAATTCTGACGTGACCGGTCATCCATGGGAACACACGCTTTCCAATTGCCTGGGTATCCTGCCGCAAGTTGAATTGGCGGTTGAAACCCATGAATTGCGGTGCGGTGATCGCTTCCTGCTATGCACTGACGGCGTCACCCAGATGCTGCCTGAAGAGGAAATATCACGGCTTTTGAGTAAGGCCTCCCACCCCGGTCGTGCCGTGCGGGATATGACCCGTGCCAGCCTCCGGCACGGCGGCATCGACAACATTGCCTTGGCCGCCGCATTTGCGTAGCCCGGGCATTTCATGAAAACTGGATGTTTACCGCTTCTCCATAGGCTGACCCGGTTTTGCACGAAGCAACAGTATTGCAGATTTGTTTTTTCTTCGGCTTGTTGCTGTGTTAACCACCGCTTCAAGCCGGAAAAATCAAAGATCTGTGGCACTGGCAATTCGGGCAATGTCCGGGACCCGGACGGCGTATTATTGCTTCGGTCGCAATTGGGGAAACATTATAATATCGCGGATGGACGCGGAGTTAGTCAGTAGCATCAGCAGGCGGTCGATGCCAATTCCCATGCCGCCAGCTGGCGGCATACCGTGTTCCATGGCAGTGAGAAAGTCTTCATCAATCCGTGAACTTACCTCTTCCACCGTTCCGTGGGTGCGTTCAAGCTGTTCTTCAAAACGATGGCGCTGTTCAAGCGGATTATTCAGTTCCGAATAACCGGGGGCTATTTCCTGACCGCCGATCTCCAGCTCGAACACATCGACCACGCTCGGGTCGTCCTTGCAGGTTTTTGCCAGTGGCACCAGTTCAGCTGGCAGGCGGGTCACAAAGGTCGGCTCGATAAGGGTCGCTTCAATAATTTTTTCATAGACCTCGTGCGTGATCTCGCTATCACTCATTTCCGCCACAACACTGAGGCCCGCCTTGTCAGCGCGTTTGAGTTTATCCTCATGGTTTACTTCGTACCAGTCGTCGCCCATCTGTTCTCTGATGAGTTCGGCATAGGTTACTCGTCGCCAGGGGGTTGATATGTCAATCTCGCTGTCCTCTCCGTAAGGCAGCTTGGTGGTACCGAGAACATTCTCGGCCAGCGATGACACGAGATATTCAACCAACTCCATCATGCCGCTACAGTCACTATAGGCTTCATAAACTTCGATCATGGTGAATTCCGGATTGTGATGGCGTGACAATCCTTCGTTCCGGAAGTTGCGGTTAATTTCATAAACTTTTTCCATGCCGCCCACGAGCAGACGTTTGAGATATAATTCCGGGGCAATACGCAGGTACATAGGACAATCCAGAGCGGTATAGTAAGTTTCAAACGGGCGGGCCGCGGCTCCCCCGGGGATCGGCTGCAGCATCGGAGTTTCAACCTCGGTAAAACCGCGTTCATCCAAAAGCCGCCGCAGTTCACGCATGAATTGCGCCCGCAACCGGAATTTCTTCTGGACATCTTCGTTGGAAATTAAATCCAGATAACGCTGGCGGTAGCGTTGTTCGGTATCGGTCAGCCCATGCCATTTCTCAGGCAACGGACGCAGAGCCTTTGACAAGAGTTGAAATGACTCTACCTTTTGGGTGATTTCTCCTTTGCGCGTCCGGAAAATGCTACCATCCGCGGCCAGAATATCGCCTAAGTCAAGCTTCTTGAACATGGAGAACGCCTCTTCCCCGACCTGGTTCTTTTTGACATAGATCTGCAACCGCCCCCCCCGGTCCCGGATATCCGCGAATATCGATTTTCCCATCACCCGCATTGCGGTCAGGCGTCCGGCCAGCCTTACTTTCTTCCCGTCTCCGTCAGCCTCTTCACCTTGGGCTTCGAAGGCTTTTATCGCCTCCGGAGTCGAAGTAATGTCATCCACCCGACCGCCATAAGCCTGAACCCCGGCGGCGACGAGTTCTTCCAGTTTCTGCAGGCGCTGCAACCGTTGGTCGGCAGGGGGATTCGAATGATTTTCAGCTTGGTTTATCTGTTCGTTGTTACTCATAAAAATAATAATCCGTGTTGAATGTGATCAGCCACTAATTGAGATTCGTAACTTAAGGGGTTAAAGGGCGCTCTGCCAGTGCGGAATGGTGCAGAGCACGGTAGGCCGCGGGGGGGATTTTTATTTCCCGCTTGAAAATGCGACTCAGGTAATGCCGATCGCAGAAACCGCATTCAACGGCTATTTGGTCAATTGTTTTATCGGTATGATGCAACATAAGACAAACCTTCTGAATCCGGCGCTTCAAAAGATACTTCTGCGGCGACCAGCCGATTTTGTTCTTGAACAGGCGGGCAAAAGCATTCGGGCTCATATTCGCCGACGCCGCCAAATCACGGTTGCGGTGCGCGGCACTAAGATTGTTGTCAATGATTTTGATCGCCCGGCGTACCCTTTGATCATCCGGCGCTGCGGGCCAGGCGGAGTCAGGAATCTGCCCGAGAAGGCCACTGATGAGAGCGGTTAAAAGGAATCCTTTCCGATGCGATAAATTTGGCGAATTGTCATCCCATTCCCACAAACTTTCTGTCAGCAGATGTTCACTCTGCTTATTTATGCCAAAATGGAAAATCTGCGGTTCAATGTCGTCATACGGTGATCCCGCCGTAAAATGTACGAAGAAATGGTAAATGATGTCGCTACCCCCCCCCTTTTTCACGTGTTTTAGACCTCGGGCCGGACCGCCCTGTAAGTGATCCCGGTAAAAAGCGGAATCAAAATCCCCTTCGGTATTTAGTTGAGTTGAAAACGGCGTATTCGGAGGAATTAAAATTAATGAGTCCGGGGTCAGTTCATAAGTCGCATTTTCCAGTATCACCCTACCCCCGGCAACCGGATTCCAGTAAAGGCGCCAGTAGGGGAAAGCCAGACATGAATGACGCCAATCTTTCAACCACCAGAAATGACAACACAGCATTGTCAGGTCTATAGGCGGGAAATGCTGACGCAACGGCGACGGGTTACCGTCCTCGGGAGTTTTAAAATATTGTAACATATTCACCTTCAAGATATCATCCGTAACGAAAAAGTATCCCGGGCTATTTAATTTCATCTTTCCTTTCCGGCGGGGATGCACTATGGATTTTTCTCCGCCGGGGGGAAACTCTGTTTATAGAACTATCTGTGTTTAAATTATACATAAGATCGCTTAACTTGTCAATAGAATAAAACCGCGATCTATGGTTAGTTTGTATACAGCTTTAAAAAATCATGACTCCGGAAATTTTCAGCGGTGATGCCGGTGGTTACGAGCCAAGCTGCAACTTCCTGTTGGGCAGCAACATGTAACTTGCAGACTGGCCGGCCGATGTACGGACGCTGGAATTTCTTTCCGGGAAAATTGGCAAAACACAACTTCACTTAACATGGAGACGGCAAAATGAGTAAGGCAATCAAACTTTCCCCAGAGGCAAAGGTCGAGACAAATCCTGCTGTAACCTTCGGCATTTGTGCCGCTGGTGATCCGCGGATCGACAAAGAGGCCCGGCAGCGAACTGCCAGCATTGTCGGCATTATCGCCGAGCTTATTGCGGAACGCGTATCAATGCCGGACGGGACACCGGTTAATGTTGTCTGGACACCGCTGCTGATAGATGGCGAATCGCAAGCCGACAAGGTAGCGCGTCAATTTCGCGATAACAACGTTGATGCCATTGTCTGTACACCCGACACCTGGGCCTTTCCGCAGCTTTCACTAATGAGCCTGCTGGCCCGCCTCCCGAGTGATATCCCGGTAAATATCACCTGCGGTAACAGTGCGCCCAAACCGGGGGTAGTCTTCGCCCATGCCGCCAACGGTGCCCTGGCCCAGAGCGGGCGATTGACGCATTTGAATGTCGGCAGCTGGGAAGAAACCGGTTTGCAGCCAAAGATAACAGAAGAGACGAAGACGACCTTGATCGACTGGTGTTTTGCGGCGGTCGCCCGGGCAGGCCTCAAGGGGCAGCGTGTGGTATGCTTTGGCCACGATTCGATGGGTATGGAAACCGCCTTGGCCCACATCAATGCAACCCGTCGCAATTTCGGCATCGAGATGACTCGGCTCGACATGAAACTGCTCTCGGACATGCTCAACAAGAAAGCTTATGATAAGGAAGAATTGAAAGCCCTCCGGAACTGGGTGGACACCAATGTAGGCAAGCGGGTTGATCTGTCCCAGCAAGACGCCAGCGCCAAGCTTGATCAATCACTGGCGATGTACCTTATTATGCGCGATTTGCTCAAAGACCTGAACGCCGTCGGCGGCGGCTTTATGAACCAGCTTGAGTGGGGTAGCGACCAGCGCGGTATTCCGTTGCCGATCTGCGATATGGCCGAATCTCTGCTGAATTCCACATTTGATCATAACGGTCCCAAGGGAGCCCTGCCATTTGCCACGGAAGCGGATATGCAGGGATTGCTCACGATGTTGGCCAAAACCTGGCTGACCGGCGGTAATCCGCCGTTATTCATGGACTTCAGGAAGGTATGGGCAGCTCCAGAACTGTGCCAGAAAGCCGATGCCCTGGGGATCAAGTACAACGGGGATGAGGAATGGGCGGTAAAAGGCATTGTCGACGGCGACAACTCGGGTTCGGCCAGTCTCAACTGGGCCGCCAAGCCGGGAGCTTCCCCCGAAGAAATAATGCAAAATGTGTACATGCCGGGGGCTGAATTGGATTATTTCCCCGGTGGCGGCAATAGCGTTAGTTTCATTTCCCCCGGGGGTATAGAAGGCGTCGCCAGTCGTCTGGCCTACAGTGAAATGACCGGTGTTTTCAGTTTGATCTGGGATGAAGCCTTTACCGTTGACCTGCCTGATAAACTTGCGCAAGCCGTGGCCAACAGCTCGAACGTCACCTGGCCGCACAGCTGGATAGTTCCCAAGTACGCCAGCATGAATGAATATAAGCAATATGCCCCGGCCAACCACTTCCATATGACTTGGGACCTGCCGGTGGCCCGCCTGCAATACTGGATGGATCTGGCCAATGTGCTTTCCGTTGCCCCGTGGCAGGCACGCCCGGCCTTCATTGAAGGGACCGACCGTCCGGAACCACTGATGTATTTGATTAACGGCGGCGAAAATATCACCAAACGCATGCGGGCTCGAGGCGTTTAGCCCGGCCAGTGCATGAAAAAATGAGATTATGCGGGTTATGTATATGAAGACTAAAGGCTTATCCCGGATATTTCGCGAGATTCCTATGGTTTCAAATTCCTCTGGATAAGGTCCGCCGCTGTGGTAACCACTGCAAGGTCCTTATCCAGAGGAAGATGGAGCTATAGGGACTCGCCCACCGGGTGAACGACCTGCAAAGATACGAAAGGCATCATCAAAGCCGCATTTTATACACTCAAATCAAACAAAAAACTCTGTGAACGACTGGCATTTAATCTGCACGTTTTCGGGCTCAGCGCAGTGGACACCGCAGCAACAAGCCGGAGAAAAAACCAAACTGCAATACTGTTGCTTCGTGCAAAAACCGGGTTGAGTGTGTGGGAGTGTGTTGGTAGGGGGGGGGTAAAGGGGGCTTCCATGCTTCGGTCTCACACATAACCGCTGAAGGTAGTGCATGACAACACGAAAACCCCGAGAAGAGCAACCGGCGCTCCTCAATCCGCCTCAGGCGGAGCGCGATACCTTTTCGCATGGCGTCTAGAAAAGCTTTTTCATAAGCGACGGTTTCCACTGACCGTCCTTCAGAACAAAGCCAGCATCCTTGAGCATCTGTGCTTCAAGCTTCGGTGCTCGGCGTTCTGCTTTTTGCTCTACCATTTCGTTGATTTTCTTCTCCAGCACGTGTTCGGCAGGAACGTATTTACCGCGCCATTTCTGATAGCCGGCGTCGACGAGGGCCTGCCTGTATAGCTGGCGCCGGCGTTTCTCCATAAACGCTTTTTTTGCGACAGCATATTTTTCTTTCTCCAAAAGGATGAATCGCCGCCTCTTTTTCCGGCGAAAATCCTCATCGAACATCACTAGGTCTGTGTCCTTGATATCCTCCTTAAGAAACCAGCGGTTACCGATTTTAACCCGGTCGTCGGTCTCTTCGAGGAAAGCTCCCTGGACTTGCGGCATTGATCCTTTACCCTCACGAATTAAAATTGATACCTCTTCCCCGATTTTTTTGGCCGGATATTTTTCTTCAGCCTGCTGTTGCAACTTTTCTTCAGGAAGCTCGGGAAATTCTTTTTTGACTTCTTTTTTGACCTGATCCATGACGCGTTGCTGCAGTTCTTTATAGCTGGCTGTCACCTTGGTAATCGGCCATTTGAGGCCCATTTGCACAGCCACTTCCTGCCGGTCTATCTGGCCGCGTGCCTCGGCTCGGGCCAGCTTTTGCGCCTGGGCACGGATACGTTCCTTTTCTTTGGCAAAATCTTCAGGTGATCCGCCGCAACCGTTGATAAAAATCACCAGCAGAGCAGTTTTGCCAAGCACGCATGTACGTAAAATTCTGGCCGCCGGAAAAGTCATGGATATTACTCCTATATTTGAAACACTGCTACTACGTTCTAGCCCGAACATTGCATGAAAAATGAGATTATGCGGTATAAATATATGAATAAAAAGACTTATATCGCTTTTTATAAAGTTGCACTTTGTAACCCGGTGTATAATCTCATTTTTCACCCGGAGGGCGAAGCAACAGCATCACATCTTTGCTTTTTCCGGCTTGAAGCGGTGGAAACCACAGCACCAAACCGGAAATAACAAATCTGCAATACTGTTGCTTCGTGCAATATCCGGGCTAAATTTTATAAAAGTCAATATCTAAAAAATGTAAGAAGCATAAACTATATTCCAAAAATAGCCAAAGGAAAAGGAAAACTATGGGTTATTATCTCGGATTGGATGCCAGTACGCAGAGTATCAGCGGTACAATCATCAACCTGGAGACGGCTGAAGTTGTCGTCGAAGCGAGCGTGGTTTTTGATACTATTCCCGGTTATAACTGCCCGAATGGTGTCTTGCCGAATGATGATCAGTTGATCAATCATGCTAATCCTTTGGTATGGTTGGACGGCTTGGAAAAGCTGTTAAAAGATTTGACTGCGACCGGGGTTGACCTGGGTGCCGTAAAGGCGGTAAGCGGCAGCGGCCAGCAACACGGCACGGTTTATCTGAATGAAAAATTTCTGGACGCATCCTCATGGTCTGCCGACGGCGGCAGCTTGGCGACCATGGCAAAGCCTATGCTGAGCCGCGAAACGGCACCGATCTGGATGGACAGCTCAACCTCGACGGAATGCCGGGAAATAGCGACGCGCGCCGGTAGCGATGAAGAAGCGCAAAAACGTAGCGGGTCGCCAGCCATTGAACGCTTTTCCGGACCACAGATAAGAAAGTTCGCAAAAGAGGCACCGGAGAAATATGAGCAAACTGCGATTATTCATCTGGTAAGTTCGTTTCTGGCATCGATGCTGGCCGGGGAAAGCGTCGCGATTGACACCGGTGACGGTGCCGGGATGAACCTGATGAATCTGCAGAGTTGTGACTGGGATACGGTCTTACTGGAGGCAACCGCCCCGGATTTGCAGAAAAAGTTGCCGACTATTGTTGCCAGCGACACGGTGGTCGGAAAAATCAGCTCGTACATGGTGGATAAATACGGTTTTTCGCCGGAATGTAAAGTGATAGCGTGGTCGGGGGACAATCCCAACAGCCTGATTGGAGTTGGCGGTTATGCGCCAGGTACAGCGGTGATTTCCCTGGGTACCAGCTATACCTATTTCGCGGCCATGGATGAGCCGCGCGTGGATCCAAACGGCTACGGACACGTATTCGGCAACCCGGCGGGCGGCTTTATGAGCTTGATATGTTTTAAGAACGGGGCCTTGGCGCAGGATGAAGTGCGTAAAAAGCACGGTCTGTCATGGTCGGAATTTGACGCAATATTTACGCATACCCCTCCCGGCAACAACAGCAATATGATGTTGCCGTATTTTGTGCCTGAAATCACGCCGCTGGTGCTTGATTCCGGGGTCGTAAAACAAGGCAGCAAGGAATTTGTCAACGGTGAAGATCGGGCCGCCGAAATCAGAGCGGTGATTGAGGGCCAGGCATTGCGCCTGAAATTGCACTCGGCGTGGATCGGTGAAGAAACGAACAAAATCAGAATTACCGGGGGGGCTTCGAAAAGCAAGCCGAACTGTCAAACCTTGGCGGATGTTTTTAACGCCCGGGTCGAGTTACTGGAGTCTGAGAATGCTCCGGGGCTGGGGGCGGCCATGCGCGCAGCACATGCGGCCGGAGGCGGCGATTGGGCGTTGCTAACTGACAAGTTCTGTAGGCCCGCACCCGAAAAGAAATATGACCCCATACCCGACAATGTCGAGATTTACAAAGAGATGCTGTCGCGTTACAAAGAGTTTGCGCAACCGGAGAATGTTTAGATGGCTTTTTCCTCCGATGAACTGAGAGAAGTGATTACCGAGCGCGAAAACGCCCTCCGGAAACCGGGAGCGATGATGTTTTCGCGTTCACGTTATCAGATTGAACGCGTGTTGGGAGAAGGCGGTATGGGAATTACCTGCCTGGCGGATGAAATCAGCGCCGCCAATCTGCAGCGTCCGGTAGTTCTGAAGTTTGTCAAGGACAGCTTGGACACTATGCGTCTCGACCGCTTCCTCAACGAGGTACAGCTGAGTGTGCTTTTCAATCATCCGAACCTAGTGCCTGTTTACCGGCTCGAATCTGAAACCCTCAAGATTGAAGTTCCGAAGCAGCGTAGCTTTATGGGGCGAAATTATGAACATACTATCTATTATGCCGTAATGCAGTACATCGACGGCTGGAACCTTCGACAGCTGGTTGATCGCCTGCGCAAGCTTAATATCAAACTCAACCCTGACATCACGATGTTTATAATCAACCGGGTGGCGCGGGGATTACATTATGTGCATGAATACACCGATGACTCCAATAGTCAGCACCTCCAGCTGGTACACCGCGATGTATCGCCTGAGAATATATTGATAGACCGTTTCGGGCGGGTCAAGGTTGCTGATTTCGGCTTGGCAAAAAAAGGCGAGTTGCTGAAAAGCGACGCTGTGAACCAACTCGGCAAGATGCTTTATACCTCTCCCGAACAGCTTGACGGAGAAAGCATTGACCGGCGGGCCGATATCTACAACATCGGCCTGCTTTTGTATTTTCTGTTTACCGACAATGATCGGTTCGGACCGGAATGGGGCCTGGAGCGGATGCGTGATCGAATTCGCACTAAAATGGCTAAATCCGTCTTACCCGATCTCAAGGATATTGACCCGCGCCTGGCTCATATCTGCGAACTCTGTCTGACCGAGGAACCTGATGGTCGCTATCAGACGTGTGAAGATTTGGCCACTGATATTGATATCTACTTCAAGGAAAGCCAAAAAATCGTTACCAATGAACAACTTGAAGAGATTCTTAACGAGCTCTTCAAAGAACGCCCGGCTTTTACATCGCGCCGCTTTATCCCTTTGACCGGTACGCCTCATTTGAGACCGCTGGGGTATGATCCATCATCCGTACAGGAACCGGAGAAAATAAAGGGCCCACTGCCGACTGTACGACTGGATGATCCCGATGAGTAGAGGTGCCCTAGCCCGACTTTCGCAGAAATTCGGGCTAAAACAAAATCTTTGCGAAATTTTGTGTCATAAGTCGTTGCATTGCAACAAAAGCAGTTCCATTTAAGCTATGTAGTGCCAATCAACAGCTTGCAATATTTTTATCCGGGTCATGTTGTTCTTATTATGTTTTTTCGCATTAAGACAACTCGCTCGGGAGAAGCGCTGCAGCTGGTCGAATCCTACTGTAACCGGGAGGGAAAGCCACGGCAGCGCATCGTGGTATCCCTAGCCCAAGTTGCGAAACTTGGGCTAGCCTGGGATCGCAGAAGTCAGCCCATGGATAATGGCACCGAATGGGGTATCCGGACACAACCAAGTTTTGCAGGGACCGAATCCGGTAGCGCGATATGAAAAAGGCAAGCAGGGCGTTATCACGATAGACTAAGTGTTAGGCAGACGCCCGGCCGAATTGAAGTGGTTACCCCGCTAGGACTTGAACCCAGACCGACAGGACCAGAACCTGCTGTGCTACCATTACACCACGGGGTAATTCGATTCCGATAAGATAGCTCGGTATCGGTTGATTTCAATTTAGTAGATCGCAAATGCGACATTGCTTCGACTCCGCAGGTTGATGAAATTGAGGCCTGAAGCAAGGCGCGCCATCGAGTGACTGGTAGACATTTATTATTGATATAGAGGTTATTGAACTTTGTACAAAATTGCCCGAACACTGTTGGTCGTTTCCGTGGTTCTACTGCTGATCCTCGGCCTCAGCATGCTGTATTCCACCACTTATACCGCCTGGCAGGAGACATTACTGAAAAAGCAGCTTATGTGGATCGTCGCCGGTGGTTTAATCGCCGCTGCCTGTGACACGTTTCTGGATTACCGCCAGCTCGGACGCCGGGCTTACTGGCTGTTAATCATTTTCGCCATACTGTTAGGGTATCTGGCCGTGGCCAATCACCTTCATCGCTTGAGTTTTATACCGGAAAACGCCGCCTATTCTATGCCGTTTGTGGCCGGCTTGTCAAAAGGCAGTGCCCGCTGGCTGAGTCTCGGCCCGGCCTCAGTTCAGCCTTCAGAGTTTGCGAAGCTGGCGATAATAATTTTTCTGGGCGATTATTTCATGCGGCATGCCCGCCACACGCACGAGTTTTATCGCGGTTTTTTCAAGCCGATGGCGACAGTGGGGGTTATTGGCATCCTTATTCTGGCTGGCGGTGACCTCAGTACAACGGCAATAACCGGGGGGGTCGTGCTCTGTATGGCTTTCATCGGCGGCATACGGATTCGTTATCTGGTGCTGATCCTGGTCGCCGGCCTGGCAGTGGCGGGAGCGGCCATAAAAACCAGTCCGGAACGTATAAGTCGTCTTACTTCTTATCAAGCGCCGGAAAAATATCAGCAGGATAGCGGTTACCAATTATGGAACTCAATACTTGCTCTGGGCTCGGGTGGACCGCTGGGGCTGGGGTTTACCGACAGCCGTATGAAACGGCATTACCTCCCGGAATCTCACACCGATTTCATTGTCGCTATTATCGGCGAAGAGCTGGGCTATAGCGGTGTGCTGGCGCTGGTTGTTCTCTACCTTGCCGCTACTACGGCGGCTATCTGGATCGCGGCTCTGGCCCCCGACCGGGCCGGTACACTGATGGCTTCCGGCGTCGGCATATCGCTGGCGCTGAATGCATTCATCAATATCAGCGTGGTGAGCGGTTTTTTCCCCACAACCGGCGTGACGGCACCGTTTATCAGTTACGGGGGCTCGAGCATGGTAGCATCCCTGACGGGTATCGGTTTACTTCTGAGCGTCTGTCGAGTGGCTGAGAAACAGGCCCTAGAAAAAATGGAAGAGGAACAGCATAAGGTTCGCGCCGAACCGCTTTACCGGAAGCGGATTGAAGGCAACTGAGGCAATCCGATGGCCGCCGGTGAAAGGAGAAGCACCTATGTCCGCCAAAACTGGTTATCTTTTAACCTCCGAAAGTACTGACCCCTTTTTTAACCTTGCCTTGGAGGAATGGCTTCTGCGCGCCAGCCCGTACCAGTCCTGCACACTGGTTTATCGTAATAAGCCCTCAATCGTCATGGGGCGTAATCAAAATCCGTGGCTGGAGTGCAACCTTGACTTTGTCGAAGCCAATAATCTTATACTGACCCGTCGAATCTCAGGTGGCGGAACCGTTTACCACGACTTAGGCAATGCCAACTTCACTTTCGTAATGCCGCGTAAACAATACGCCCCCCGGGTTCACCTTAAACTGGTGGCAGAGGCTCTAACCAAGCTTGGCGTGCAGGCCGATATCACCGATCGCAACAACCTTTTTGTCAACCGGGCAAAAATCTCCGGTACGGCATTTATGCTTACCGGCAAACGGGCTTTGCAACACGGCACACTTTTAATCAACGCCGATTTACAAAAGTTAAATCAAGCCCTCGAGAATTCACTGCCGGAGGTGGATACTCACGCGGTGGCCTCGGTATCGGATGCAGTTACCAATCTCGTTGATATAATCCCTGATATATCATACCAGCAATTCATTGACGCGATCCGGGCAGTTTTAATGGATCGCACAGCTGATTTAAAGGTAAGCACACTTTCCGAATCAGACTTTTCCGAAAACCAGGATTTTCAGAAATACTACAGGCTCCAACACAGCCGGAACTGGGTTTACGGCAAGACACCTGCTTTTTCTTTCTATACCCGATTGCCAAATGGTAATTCGGAATCCGCCAATTACCAAATATCAGTCAAAGGCGGCAGAATTAACGAGATCTGCCCCGAGCCCGTCTGCCCGTTAGGCGACACATCAATACGTCAACTCATGAGTTTCCCGAAGAAACAGGAGGATGTGTCTTGCGACGAGGACCAAAGGCAAGGTCACCTTTCCCCGACAGCAACACAGCAACGGGCCGGGTTTCCGGAAAATAAGAAAATATAATCATGATTACAACGGTAATCGGAACACACAAGAACATTCCGAGAATTCCCCAGATCGCCCCCCACAGTCCCAGGGAAAGCAAAATCACCAGCGGGCTCAAGTTCAGCGTATTCCCCATTAGCTTCGGTTCAACCAAACTGCCTATGCAAAACTGAATTGCTGTCAACACGCCGGCCGTAATAATAAAAGGTGCCAGTGTATCAAACTGCACTAACGCCAGAACCGATGGAAAAGCGGTGGCAATAATTGAACCGATCGTAGGAATAAAATTGAGGAGAAAGATCAAAACCGCCCAGAAACTGGCAAAATCCACCCCTACAAGCGACAAAACAAGATAACTCAACAAGCCGGTGGCAGCACTGGTAAGCACCTTGATACCTACATACGTTCTGATATCACTGCGAATTTTGCCAATCAGCTCAAACATATCTTTTCGACGCTCGGGGTTCACTACCAAGTTGCGCAATTTGTCAGGAAATGTTCGTTGCTCCACAAGCAGGAAAATCAGGTATACGATAATGATGCCTGTACTGCTGACCAAAGTCCGGACCGTGTTGCCGAAAAGCTTAAGATATTTCTGAAAATCCAAGCGCTTCAATATCTCCTGTAAATTGGGTACCTGCTCGGCACCGAGAAGATGATACCCTTTATATATCAGCTCTTCCAGGTTTTTCTGATATTCAGGCGCTACCTCAATAACACTGGCGATATTCATACTTATTAACTGAAATAAAAAACTCAGAGAAGTTAGGATCACCGCAATAGCAAAAACCATAGCAAACGGCCGCGGCAACCCCCTCCCCTGAACCTTAATATCACAAATGGAATGGGTTAAAATGTTGATGAGATAGGTGATGGCACCCGCCACAACTAGGGGCAACAGCAGAAATTGCCCCTTATACAGCAAGTAAAAACTCAGGACGACGATCACCATGGTCATCGCTGTGCGCTGGATTTTCATGCTTACTTCGACGCTCCAGGGGCAATGGTTTCATAGCTGTCATAGTCCAGCGGGGCAAAAGGCGTTTGATCGCGAGATAATAAAGCTCCTTTCAAAGGCTTAACCTGAGGGGCGCTGAAAGTCCACCAGCGATCGGGCACTCGCGCACGGCTCTTATTGTAATTGTAATCTTTCACCATCTGACCGCCAATAAACGCTTCCAAATGAATCAGTACGTCCCGGTCTTTAACGTCACCATCATCATCATAATGACGTAAAATAGCGCGCGGCCTGACATATATGACGGCGAAATGCTCGTCATCCTCCTCCCAGACATCCATATAAGTCACCGATTTTTTCATAAGCAAACGAGGAGTGTCCCCGTTCAAAAGCAATACGTTCCAGTCAAGCCGCAGAGAGTCAATCCAACCCTCTTTTCCGCCACGACTTTCATATTCAATGGTTATCCGCAACCACTTAAGGCGGGATCCACTCGTCGCCATGGTGCCCCCCTCTGCCTGGTACTGCGGGGATTCAACTTGCTCAATCTCGATATCAGTGACTCTAACCCCCCCCCCGGTACTACGCTGTTGAGCCGATGACACAGGCGTCAGGATTATCCAACATCCTAAGGTCACCATCAAAGCACTCCGCAAAACTGCTAAACTTTTCAAATGAGACTGCATGATAAAACTCCTTTTGCTGATTTAATACACTTTAATATTCCACGTTATATGGCGTTCGGCAAGCTCGCAGCTTGTTCATGCCGGTGTGTCGAGTATATTTTACCTTAAGTGTTTAACAAGCTACATGATAATGTTCTACAATAAACCACTGCGATCATTCTGCAAAAAGGATCTGTTTTATGCCCCGACCATCCTGGGATGAATACTTTCTCAAGCTGGCCATGCTGGCATCTGAGCGCGCGACATGCCCGCGCATGCACTGCGGGTGTGTACTGGCCAAAGACCGCTTCGTACTGGCAACCGGCTACAACGGTTCGCTTCCCGGCACACCCCACTGCGACGAGGCTGGATGTTTAATTGTGGACGGTCATTGCGTCCGGACAAATCACGCCGAGATAAACGCCCTGTGCCAGGCCACCCGCCACGGCTCCAGCCTGGACGGTGCTACCGCTTATGTGACGAACATGCCCTGTACAGCCTGTGCCAAGGCCCTGATTGCCGCCGGCATCATCAGAGTAGTTATTTTTTCCGAATTCCATGACACTTTGGCTGAAAAGTTCTTCACCGAAACAGGGGTTGAGCTCGTCCGGCTTCCCATGCCCGCCGGGCAAATTGAATATGACCTCGAGAACTATTCCTCGGCGCACACCTGCGTAAAATGCGATTGCGATGGTTGAAACAGTGGAGGGAGCCTCCGCAGGTTACCGCGGGCAGGCTCCAAGCCGCATTTTGCCTGACATAGACAAAATATGAGTAGAGCTATCCATAAAACAGGCATAAACGGACGCGCGGCAAAACAACCGTTACCGGCCATTATCACTATTCATGATGTAATGCCCGAAACTATGCCTGGCGTTCGCGCCATAATCGAATTCATGGAAAAGCTCCGCTTACCACCCGCAATGCTGCTCGTAAGCCCGGGGAAAGGCTGGGGCCGGGACGGCCTCTCAGAACTGCGTGAATTAAGCCGGCGCGGACACCCCCTGTGCGGGCACGGCTGGCGGCATACGGCCCCGCAGATTGGCAGTTTATATCATCGCTTCCACGCTTTTTTTATGTCCCGCCAAGCAGCTGAACACCTTTCTTTCAGCCGAGCGGAAATACGCACCCTGATGCGTAATTGTTCCGACTGGTTTGCCGAACATAATCTATCCCCCCCGGATTATTATGTACCACCCGCCTGGGCCATGGGAAAGGTTTCACACGCCGATCTTAAGACCCTGCCCTACCGCTTTTATGAAACTATTTCAGGAATTTACGATTCGCAAAAACACTGCTTCTCTAAATTACCGCTGGCCGGATTTGAGGCGGACACCGCCTTACGCGCCATCTTTCTGAGGGTTTACAATGCAGTCAATTACCAACGTGCATATCGAACTCACCAACCATTACGAATAGCAATCCACCCCCATGACCTAGATCTATGCCTGGGACAAGACTTACGCAAACTCTTAAACCGGCAAATTGACTGCGTTTCTTACAAAAACCTGAATCCGTGAGAAAATTGGCAAAAAGTCTATTTCGCCTGCCATTACCTTTCGACGCAGTCGAAATATTAACAGTTTGTCCCGTCGGCTGGCGGCATGAAATAAAACACATTGACTGGCATCTCTCTGACGGTCGACGCTAAGTCCGACAAACTGCTAAGCGGCTTGAGAAGCGCCGGTTATTCCGCTCGAGTTTACTTGTGTTGACAACCGGGGCCGTTATCTTAGGAGCCAATCCTCGTTTCCCGTAATTGCCAAAAGAAGGTATTAATCCATGCTTACCGTCGACAGTGTAAACTTAATTTTTGACGCCGCCTCAATTCGGCGCTGGAATGACCAAGTGCGCCCCGTGGAGTTCACTGAACTTGATAAGCAAGCGCACAAAATGATAATTGCATGGCTACTGGCCCATAGTGAACCCCAAGACGCCCGCCAAGCCCCGGACTTTTGGGAAAAACTGATTGAAGGAGGAATATTTGAGCTTTTCCAGCGCATTGTTTTGACTGATATCAAGCCACATGTATTTCATCACATGATGGAACATAACAAGGCCGAGGTAAATGCCTTCCTCAAGGAAAAACTGCGCACCATAATTACCAAAATCGACCCGGCCCTGTTTGAGCGCTTCTGCTTATATCTTGATGATCCGGATTATGCCCATTTGCAACGCCAGATTCTGCACGCGGCACACTACTTGGCGACCAACTGGGAATTTCGAATTATTTATAATTTCTGTGAAGGGATCTACGGTATTGAAAAAACTCGACGCGAAATAGAAAATCAAATAGAGGATCATTACAACCTGCTTGGCGTTCGCAAAATTGCCCTCGGCAAAAAAACCTCCCAGCTGGTGGACCTATGCGGACAACTGCGATTTCAAAGACGCTGGTCTCAATCACCCAGGATCCCGGAAACCTCTGTGCTTGGACATATGTACACGGTCGGAATTTTAGCCTATCTCTGCGGCTTGGAACTCAACGCCTGCCAACGCCGCCTTTACAACGATTTCTACGGCGGCCTTTTTCACGATCTGCCGGAAGTGCTGACGCGCGACATAACCTCCCCGGTTAAGTCAGGGGTTGAAGGGCTCGAAGACACCCTGAAAGCTTATGAGAAATATACCATGGAAAACAACCTTCTGCCGCTGTGCCCGGCCGAGTTGCGGAGCGAATTACGCTACTTCACCGAAGACGAATTCGCCAACCGCATAATCGACCGGGGAACAATCAAAAACAACCTGAGCGTTGAGGATATTAACCAACAATTCAACACCGATGATTTTTCCCCTATAGATGGACGCATCATCCGCGTCTGCGACCATTTGGCCGCTTTCGCCGAAGCCTGCGTGTCAGATCGGTACGGTATAACCTCGAGCTACCTCCGGGAAGGACGCAACAGACTTTATGAAAAATACCGGCGCGAATCTATAGCCGGGCTCAACTTCGGACCGGTCTTTGAAGGCCTCAATGAATAAGGTAGTGTCAAACGTTTTATGAAAACTATGAAAAGGGAAATCGGTTAACGAGAACGGGCGACAAGAGCGGATTACGATCCTCCTTCGCTAAAGCTACGTTTGACAAAACCTTATAAAGCATAAGGAGTAACTTGATGTATGATACCAACGCGTCCGAAAACGAAAGCAAAACCGCATATCTTATTGCCGAAATGCCCGACACTGAGCGCCCCAGAGAGCGCATGGAGGCGGCTGGCGCAAAGGCCTTAAGCGACACCGAGCTTCTGGCGATCCTGTTGCGCACCGGGCGGCCCGGCCGATCCGTCATTGATTTAGCCCGCGATGTTCTAACCGCTTTTCAGGGAGATCTGGCTCGAATTGCCGGGGCCAGCTTGGCGGAACTTTGTAAAATACCAGGTATCGGAAAAGCGAAAGCGATCGAAATCAAGGCGGCATTCACCTTGGCCCAGCGTCTCAGCATAAGAGATAAAATGCAAGCCCCGATCTTAGAATCCCCGGCCGACGTCGCCAACCTTATGCGGGAACAGTTTCGCCCCAAAAAACAGGAAGAATTTCACGCTTTACTGTTGGACACCAAGCATGGCCTTTTGCGGGATGAATGCATAACCATCGGCTTGGTCGATCGCAGTCAGATACACGCCAGAGAAGTTTTCCGGAATGCCATTCAGGAGTGCTGCTCGCGGGTTATATTAACCCATAACCACCCAAGCGGCGACCCCACCCCGTCACCCCAGGATATCAAATGCACCAAAAATCTCGTCGCTGCAGGAAAAATAATCGGCATCCAGGTTCTTGACCATGTTATCATCGGCTCCAAAACCGACCAAAGAAGGCGCGACTACCTCAGCCTGCGAGAAGAAAAGCTTATGTGATACACCCCCCCCTGATCGTATACCGGCACTGGGCTGACGCAACCCCAAATATTTCCCTTTGGAGTCCAAAACTGCTATAGTAATTTGAGCGATTAATTTTAATTTCTGATATCATTCAAGAACAAAAGACAAAGGATACATAATGTTTGGAAAAGGATTGAAAATTTTCAGTATTGCGGGATTCGACGTGAAAATTGATTTCAGCTGGCTGATTATCGGGTTACTCGTGACTTGGTCATTGGCTGACGGGATCTTTCCGCAATTCTACGATGGTCTAGCCACTCGTACTTACTGGCTGATGGGGCTGGCTGGCGCCCTGGGGCTGTTCATGTCAATCGTCTGGCATGAGTTGTGCCACAGCCTAGTGGCCCGCCAATACGGTCTTCCAATGGGTGGCATAACCCTGTTTATCTTTGGCGGGGTCGCCGAAATGACTGAGGAACCGCCCAACCCGAAAGCGGAGTTTTTCATGGCCCTGGCCGGCCCGGTTTCCAGTATAATTCTGGGTTTATTCCTACTGATTATCGCCGTTGGAAGTAAAGCCCTGACTCTAGCCGACCCGATCACCGGAACCTTCTTTTATCTCGGTTTTATAAATCTGGTTCTGGCAGGCTTTAATCTGTTTCCAGGTTTTCCGCTGGACGGCGGACGCCTGCTCCGCTCCGCCCTTTGGCACTGGAAAAACGACCTGCGCTGGGCCACCCGCATCGCCGCCAATATCGGCGGCGGCTTCGGAATGGCCTTGATCATCCTGGGAATTCTTCAACTCATAATTCCCCCCGCCAATATAATCGGCGGGGTATGGTACTTCATCTTGGGAATGTTCCTGCGAGGTGCCGCAAAGTCAGCTTATCAACAGGTTCTTCTGCGCCAGTCACTCGGGGGTGAAAAAATCCGCCAATTTATGAATGACCACCCGATTACCGTCGATTCTGACACCTCTCTAGAACGCTTGGTCGAAGACTACATTTACCATTACCACCATAAAGTCTTTCCGGTCCTAAACGATGGTAAGCTGTACGGACTTGTGCATACCAGACAGGTCAAACAATTCCCTCGGGAAGAGTGGTCGGATCACACCGTGGATGAAATTGCCGAACACTCTTCCGACAATAACACCATCAGCCCCGATACCGACGCCATGGATGCCTTATCCCGCATGCATCAGACCCAAACCAGCCGTTTGCTGGTCGTCGAAACCGGTGAGTTGGTCGGCATCCTCAGCCTCAAAGACCTGCTCGGCTTCTTCTCGATGAAAGTGGAATTAGAAGAGAACGAAGGCGAGCCTACACCACCACCGCAGGCTGTGCCGCAACCGCCAGGCAGAAGTTAGCCCGACTTTCGCAGAAATTCGGGCTAAAACAAAATTTTTGAGAAATTTTGTGTCATAAGTCGTTGCATTGCAACAAAAGTAGCTCCATTTAAGCTATGTAGTGCCAATCAACGGCTTGCAATGTATTTGCTCGGGTTATGTTGTTCTTATTATGTTTTTTCGCATTAAGACAACTCGCTCGGGAGAAGCGCTACAGCTGGTCGAATCCTACCGTAACCGGGAGGGAAAGCCACGGCAGCGCATCGTGGTATCACTGGGGGTTGAT
>JAWOEV010000249.1:0-7610 GCA_046482565.1 Lentisphaeria bacterium
TGGTTGGAAGCAATAAAATCCCCTTTGTCAGTGAATACCTGATCGGCGAAGATATCGAAGTCATCCGCTCTGACGATGGCCAATTCAAACCTCTCAAACTGGGCGAAGGCGGAATAGTTGTAGAAGCCGATGACACCAAAGGATTTGCAGCCGCTTTGAATATCTATTTCAGTGATGAAACGCTGCGTAGCAAATCAGGCGAGTGCGCATACCATATTACGGTTCCCCAGTTTACCTGGAAAGATATGACCAAACGCTTTTTGGAAGGAACTCAAATGCCTATCCCGAACCAGGGTGAAAGTTTTGCAGAATAACCAACCTGAGAAAAGGTGCCGCGAAGGGCTGAATGATGCTGAAACTCTCCAAAGATAAACTGGAAACACTCGTTCAGAGCCAAGCAATTGAACGCATCAGTGTGGAAGAACTTTTTGAGTTTTTTCGCCGCGAAGAAGCTGTTCAGAAATTTATCCCTGACGGAATATACCAGACAGACCCCAGGGACGATGCGGTGATCGTTTATAACTCGGCCCGCGCCAAAAGGCCGCACGGTTATAATAAACCGGAAACCGCAACCGGTCAGG
The DNA here is from genome assembly GCA_046482565.1 of Lentisphaeria bacterium. Taxonomy (GTDB): domain Bacteria; phylum Verrucomicrobiota; class Lentisphaeria; order Oligosphaerales; family MVZH01; genus JAWOEV01. Next base: position 582 of record JAWOEV010000249.1, read on the forward strand.
AGAAAACTTGCCCGGTGTGCGAGGGTAATACAACTAAGGTCATCGACTTTACACCGTTGAGCCAGGGTTTTACCTTCATCAATAAAAACATGTTTCCGATGCTCTACCCCGATACGCTGTCTGCTAATCCGCAAAGCTCGAAACAATCTCCCACCTCCTCTTCCGGAACGGCTGAGAGCCGCAGAGCCTACGGCATTCACCTGCTTCAGTGGACCTCCTCGGAGCATGAAAAAGACTGGCACAATATGCCGCTGGATGATTGCCGCGTTGTAATGCAGCGCCTTGCCGCCGTTGAGAAAAAACTGCTGCTTGAATCCGGGGATCTAATGCCCGAATCGGAGGATGACAATAATCGCGAGCAACAAACCGCTGGCTATGTAAGTATCATCAAGAATTGCGGCCCGCTGGTGGGCGGGTCGCTGCCGCACGGTCATCAGCAGATAGCTTACAGCAACGTCATGCCCCGGCGATTTGCTGAAAATCGCCAGTTCATGGCCGCCCGGGGTGAAACCCTGAGCGCTTACCTGTTACGAGAAAATCCGGCCGAACTGACCGTTATGGATTACGGGCAAACGGTGTTGCTGACACCCTATTTCATGCGCCGTCCGTACGCCTCGATGCTGATCGTCAAAGATACGTCGAAGCAATATCTGCATGAACTGAGCGAACAGGAATTATCCGAAGTCACCAGGGGGTGGAGTGATGCAATCCGGGCGATGCTCAGGATTATGCCGCAAATCGGCCGAGAACCAGCCTATAATGTCGTTACCCATAACGGCCCGGGCGCAGGCCTCTATTTTGAATTCCTTCCCTATACTCAGGAAACCGGCGGCTACGAACATTTGGGGCTGTGGATATGCCAAAACACTCCCGCCCAAGCCGCCGAAACCCTGCGCACAGCACTTAACGCTGAAACCTAACCCGAATTTCGCATTAAGACAACTCGCTCGGGAGAAGCGCTGCAGCTGGTCGAATCCTATCGTAACCGGGAGGGAAAGCCACGGCAGCGCATCGTGGTATCCCTGGGGGTTGAGCATCGAAACCTGCCCAGCACAAAAATATCAGTACCCATGAAAACTTCGTCGGCTTTGTAGTGCCACACGAAATCCGGTCGTTGCGGTGCAACAACTACTTACATTACAGCCCAAGTTGCGAAACTGGGGCCGTCAGGGTAAGCAGAGATTGGGCGGGCAGTTTGTACTGAAGCTTGCCGCGGCGGACGGCTAACGGTGCCTGTTTCTCGAACGAGCGATCGCGAGTGGTCAAATACCCCGTAAAACTCGTCAAGCCCGGCGGCAAGCCGCTGAGTTGTATCTTTCTGGACGCTGCCGTATTGGCGATATGGATCACCAGTTTCTCTTCCTCGTCGGCATCCCCCCCCGGACATCTGAAGGCCGTTATCAACACTTCCGGGCTGGAACTTTCGGTCGCCAATTGCGCCGCCGGCGATTCCATGAAGGTTGTAAAGTGCTTGAGGAACCAATAACGCTTGGTCGGCTTCAATTTTTCAGTATCTTGGATAACTGTCAGCAGCGGATAATCCGCCGTGAATTCCCACTCTAAAACAGTTGCGGGACGGGAATACAGCAATATTTTCTGATACATTTCCAACTGCCGTAATGCATAGTACCATGAGTGATATGTCCGAGTCCGCCAAGCTTGCGGATCTACACCGGCCTCAGAGACGGTCAAAGGCAGTTGCAGCGTATCCGCCAACTCCCGCCAGGCCCCATACTGTTGCGCCGTACCGCCACCCCAGGAATGAAATCCGACAGCGCCGTAAATGCTGAGATCATCAACCGTGTCAAGCGCATTTTTCACATAGTTCAGACCATGCCGGGGATTTGAGACGTCCCCCAGCAATAACTGGGTTTTGATCCCTTCTGCAGCTAGGGCTTTGGCAAGTCGCTGCATAACCGCATGATATTTTTCAGCCGAAAGTTTGACGCACACCCCTAAGTCAGGTTCATTGAAGGAAATCAGTGAAGGCTCAACCCCGTAATTATCACGCGCGTGTTTGAGGTATGTGGCAACCGCTTCGAATACTTCAGGCCACATTTCTTCGGGCACCCGACGGCCCGGTGTATAGGGCTTCATCCCCTGTTTCTCATATAACCATTCCGGCAAGTCCCAAATGCTCATAATGAGCTTCGTTCCCTGTTCCTGGAGCCGCTTAGCCAATTCCAGTTCCCGCCGTAAATTACTCCCCGCCTTATCGTTATTCTTATAATACTCCCAGTGGGCGATGCTGCTGTCACCGTTGTCATTCTCGGGCTCCCACTCGCTCAAGCTCATTTCCGTACGTGCCCAGGCGGCAGGAAATTCCTGCAGGTTCTTATTTGTTTGGGGCGAATCTATCTGAAAGCAATAATTGCCACCTACTCCTTCGAACCGGGCACCTTTGATTTTATCGCCGATTTGCAGCTGTACCGCGGACCTGTCTGCCTCACCAGAGAACTGATAGGAAAGGCCAAGCATTTCACTCTGCCCCTTTTTCATTCCCCGGCCGACCAGCTTGAACATAAGAACATAGTACTGGCTGTGCCACTTCCGATTATCCTGTAACTGCACTTGGCAAGGCGAATTGAGGCGTATATTAAGCGCGAGCAGGCTGGACGGGAATCGTACAGTAATCTTCCGTGACACTGCCGTGCCCAATATGTGTGTTTCGGGGCGTTGTTCACGAGGAAGAATAAGGCGCTCGACTTCATCTGAACCTTCTTCGTATAAAAGCACTTCCCCGTCCACAGCACTTTTTACCGGCAGCTTCAGATGGAAATACGCCCCTTCAATATTAAGATCGGAAACGGCTTCCAAACCCAGCTTCTGGTATGCTTGCCCCGGGGTTCGATGGATCATTGTCCAGTAGCGGCATTGCTGCTGATTCTCCAGATCTATGACGCCGTTCCAGCTAGACCGCCCCGCCACATCATCCGTCTTTAGCAAACGGGCATTGTTGAGAGTATAAAAAGGATCCCAGTGTTCACCGAAAACACTTATCCCACTTTCAAACTCTAAACGCTTGCCCTTGGCCTCGGCACCGGTAATTCGCCCTTGCGTATCCAGGGTAAATTCCGCCCTCTGCCCAGTTGTCTTATCAGCACAAAAGCTGTCGTATACAATACCGCAGCAGAAAAAGACAGAGAGAGCGAGGTACGCAGACCGAGAGGTCAGTTTATTTTCCAGCCAGTTCATATAGATGGGCATAGGGGCGCTACCTTTTTACCTCAGTTGCCGTTATCAGATTCCTCAGATGCTTCTGAATCTTTCTCAACCGGACGCGGAACCGGAATGAAGCGTGCGAAGAGTTCCCGGACCGGCTTGCCCTGTTTTCCCAAGCGGCCGGATAAAACCAGTCTTTTCGGTGTGCCTGATTGCTTGTCCAGGTCGTCCAAGACCATTTCAAGCCGGAATTCTTCCAGTGCTCTTCCACTTTCCGAGCTCTCCAAACATGCAAACGGTATCTTGGCTTCAAAAGCATAGCCGGTGTCAGTGACATTAACCGCCACTTCGGGCTGCAAACCGCCTTCCGAAGGTTGCTCCAATTTATATTCCCCGTTCGACCAAACCTGTAAACGATGGGCCGGTTCATTGTTGCAGCCCAGATAAACCGTGCTTTTTTCTTCAGTAGCTTTGTCCATACCGGCTCGCCCCAGGATCATGTCGTCGGAAACCGTTACCCCGAGCAGTAAATATCCGGGGCGCCACCCCACCTGAAGACCTCCCGAAATATCCCGCGCACCGCTCCAGGCACTTTTACCTTCAACAACTTGTGACGGCCGGCCGATGAAATATTCGTCCGCTTCCCATTCATCCAGCTGGCCGTCCACTACTAAGGGATTTGCAAAAAAACTGATCCTGCCCCCAATCCTGCACCACGGTGAAGCAGTCAAAGTCAAACCGCGCCGGGTACCGTTGGCCGTTTTTAAATGAGTGCGGAGCTCAAGTTGCGGATTAACCGCCCTGACGGTCTGCTCAGCCGGGTATGAGACCCTGAATTCCTGTTCATAGTTCTCTCCAGGGTCCAGCTGAAACCCCGTGATCTGCGGAAAGACCTCGACATGGGATTGGTCAAAGTTCCACCTCGCACTGAAGTTGAGTTTTTTATCGGTCACGTTTTTCAAACTTACAGTGGTGATCGGCTCCAGATCATCCAGCGGCGTCGCCTTGAGGCTGGCGTTGAGTTGCGAAACGAGAAGCTGATCGGCAAGCTGTATGTCAGATAAACCCAACGTCCAGCGCCGTCCAAATATATTGAAGGCGGGGGCCGTAGTTTGACGGCTATATACCCATAACAAACCGGCGAACTTACCACTCTGTATATCACCCGTCTCCAAGTCTATTTCGGCCAGATCATTCAGCGAAATATATCGGACGCCATCCTTAACCCAGCTGCTGAAAAGCTCGCCGGAGGCAATCACAACCGTCACTTGCTGTTGAGATTCCGCCAGAATTTGATGTAAAGACTGCCACTCCTCTGAACCCCGCAGGCGGGAAACGCCGCCTGCCACGGTAACTATCAATGAGTCGCTTTGCGAGAGGGTCTTTAAAACATTCGCCAAGTCGCGAGCCCGGGCAGACCGCTCATTCCGCCCCCCCGCGTCTTGATCGGTGCCAGCGGCAAAAAGCGGGTGCAGGTCAAGCGCGATTACCGGTACCGGCTTAGCGGTCAACACAACCGCAAATGAACTCGCTTTATGCAACTGCCGGGAGGGTACGCTCACTCTGGTATTCAGTATATCAGATAAACGCGGGTTCGAAACGCCGGAGGGAACATGAAAGAGTATCGCGTGGTCGGGCGACAGGCGCTGTATAAGGCCCAGCTCGCCAGCCACATCAGCTAAACTGCGCCCGGCGGCCGCTGACAACCGGCCGAAGGCCAGCGTCGCACCATAGCCATTACCCGGTGAGGCAACAGAATCGCGCCGCTGAACCGGAGCCCCCAGGGCATCGTCCTCAGTAACTTCAATCGGCTCTTGACGAGATCCTGTCTGCCGAAACAGATCATGCTCCCCCTGAGGCTCAGTTTTATTTTGCCAGGCACATCCCGCGGCCAATACGGTTATGGTTAAGACCGTAAGAATACAACCGATAGCCTTGTCAAGATATTTTTTCAAAGCTAAAACCGCGCGTTCCTTCATTTTCGCTTCAACCTCAATCGTTGCTTGCAGATCACGCCAGCACTCCGGAAAGTCAGCCGGGTCTATAAGGTCGTGGTGCCGCTGAGGTTTCACCCCGTCCCAACCTTCTATCGGACTGGATATATGAAACATCGGCTCCCGGCCCCAAGTCTGCAGAGCGGCCGCCGTGGCGGCTTCTTCACTCAGCCCGTCCCTCAAACAACGATGATGATGGACATCATAAACCAGGGGCACCCCGGTTTCCCGACAAAGCGGTAGCAAATCCTTCGGGGTGTAAACCCGGTCGTCATTTTCCAAAGTCAACCTTTTCTTCACTCGCTCCGGCAAAGACGCCATGCAATCGGCAACCCTTTGCAAAGCACTTTGTTTGTCGCCGTAGGCCCCGCCGCCGTGAATATTAATAACATCGGCCCCCAGCCATTCACATACTTCGGCATGATACTCAAGCTCGGTAACCGCCTTCTCCGTTATCCGCTTATCCGATGAACTCAACAGGATAAATTGATCGGGGTGCATGGACATGCGCAAGCCGTGCCAGCGAGCCAGACGCCCGCAATCCTTAAACGCCTCGATAATCTCGGCGCCTCCGGGTAAATCATCAAGATTATATCCGACTTCGGGGTGCGATTTAAGTGGCAGAATCTGGCTGTTAACCCTGAAATCGCCAATCCCCTTGTCCAGACAATATTCTAGCGCCTTTCTCAAGGCGGCAGCATTCTCGCTGCACAAGTACGCCAGTTTCTGCAATCTTTGCCGGCGACTCAGCCCCCGTGCATGCTTTACCGTCGTGTTGCGAAACTTGATCGGCTGCTCCCGGAACTGACAGCATAATCCGAGCCGTATGCCATGTGTTTCCTTATCCGCTTTTACTGCCAAGAGATGTTCACCCTATTTGGATTGTGCGCTTGCCGGAGTAGTAATAAAATCCTGCAGATCGACCGCCGGATGATGATAGCGAGACTGATTCCGGCTTTTACGACCATATTGAACAGCCTCCTGCGGACACCAGTGCAGACATGCGAAACACTGCTCACAATGCCCCAGCCAAACCGGGTGCCCCTCACGAAGCTCGACATCCTTTACCGGGCAGACGTTGGCACAGACTCCGCAGCCGTCGCAATTGTCATCCGCATAAAATTTGCGATCCGCTTTACGTAATATTTGTTTAAAAACGCAACCTGAGACCTTGCCCAAAAGCTTAAAAAACGGGTTGGGTAAATGCCGCTGATAAGGTGCTTCACCATTCAAGTCCGTAGCAATTTCTTCTATCTGCCGGTCGGCTTTATTCAGAATACGTTGCTTTTTCTTCTCCCCGGGAACCCCGCCGAGCGGTGGGTAGTTCTCCGGCATCTTAACCCCGTAGGCAGCATTGAGGTGCAAGCGTTTACGTTCCAGAGCAGTATTCACCATACCCAGAGCCGCCCCCGGCATTGCCGCATATGTAGCTACCGCAAAAATAAAATTAATGCCGCTTCCGGGCAGTTTATCAATGAACCGCTCCACTGCGGCGGGAATTCCCCAAGCATAAACCGGGAAAAATAATCCTAACTTGCCACCGTCAGGCGTGCCCTTCTCATAGTCGAAACAAGAAGACACACGGTGCAATTCAATATTACCGGCCAGGCGCTCCTGCAACACCTTGGCAACAGCAAGTGAATTACCAGTCCCGGAAAACCAATAAAATTGAGTTGTTTCTCCCATAAAAGCAATCTCCTACTAGACGCCATGCGAAAAGGGGTTTTACCATTGTTCTGAGATCAAACGCCTCCACTGCCCTTGCGGCAGTGGTGCGAAAGTTTGGGGAAATGTGCGGCGCTTGTCTTTTTCCCCTTTCATGATGCCTGAGCCTGTCCATGCTCATGACATATGATCGCCTTTGCGACAGTCC
>JAWOEV010000262.1:0-11232 GCA_046482565.1 Lentisphaeria bacterium
TCCGACGAGGCGATCGGCGACAACATCAACGGTCCTTCGCTCATCCGCGTCCCCGACTGGGCGCCGGGCCGACGCGGCCGCTACTACCTCTACTTCGCGCACCATTCTTGCCTCCTTGATGCGCCGCCTGAATTCCTTCAGGGTCCATGCCTCTTGGAACATTGATTTGGTGAGGTTTTTCTCATACACCACCTCAGCCTCTTCATCGGGCACATCAAACACCCCAAGAGGCACCATGGGATGTTTTGGCTTCTTCCCCTTCTCTTGTAACAACGCACCAACGAAAAACAAATTATATCGACCTGGAACCAGGTCCAGAACGAAGCTATAGTCGTTACTCGTCTTTACCCCGGGATAGCTAAGAGAAGAAGCGTAACGCATTGATTTGATAGCCAAGACTCCGCTATTCTCAATTCTGCTGCGCAATGCATCTGGAAGAATGATCTTTCCGTTAATCCTGACTGTGTCCGGCAAAGTGATATCCAGCTTCGTTCCCGGCCCGTTAACTTTCTTCTCAAGGAAATGAATATGCCAACCGTCCTGCGTGTTGGACACGGCGGCCTCCGCAGCCACAGCGTAGGTAACGCCATCTGTGGGAACTGTCAGTTGATATCTGCCGTCCTTGTCCGCGACGGTTGAAACGCCATGTTTCGAGGGGGCACCAAGCTCAATGGCCTCCAGGGAGGCATTGGCAACCGCTCTCCCCGCAGAGTCGACCACGCGGCCCGAAAAGGACGGCGCACGCTGCCCTCTGAACTGTACACGGTGCCTTCCGGGGCTGAGGTGGCGAACGACAACAAGTGTCCTTCCATTGCCACATTCAGCCTTGATTACGTAGTTGCCTGGCTTTAGCTTGCCGAGTTCAAAACTACCATCCTCGGAGGTAGTCGCATACGTGTTATTTCTAGTCCCCGGGCCTCCCCTTCCCTTGGCTTGGATGAGCGCGCCAGCAAAGGCTTGGCCCTTCTTATCAGTGACGGTGCCTATAACGTAAGCGTCCGGCGAACCCACCTGTTCTTTTGATTCCGTCTGTCTTACAGTAGCCGTGTGTCTGGGGGTATGCCAGGCACCGGCTCTTTGAAAAGGTTAAGCGATTACAGGGACGAGACGGTAAGTGGTGTTGCCGGGGTACTGCGGTCAGTCCTGGATAGGCAACCCGCGCGGATCGCGCGGCAGCGGTTTCCATTGATCGGGGAGAAGTTCACGCAGACGGTTGGCGGGATGGGACATGATCCGCCGGAGGATGTCGTCGAAGTATTTCCACGGATTGACGTCGCATGCTTTGCAGGACTGGATGAGCCCGAGATAGAGCGCTGCAGCCCGGCCGCCGCGTTCGCTGCCGGCGAAGAGCCAGTTTTTTCTTCCGATCGCCAGCGGACGGATAGCGTTCTCGGCCCGGTTGTTGTCGGGTTCGAGACGTCCATCTTCGAGGAAGCAGCGGAGGGCGTCCTGCTGGTTGAGGGCATAGTCGATGGCGGTCCGCAGGGGTTCGGAGGGCAGGGACTGCCGGCGCATTTCGGTTATACGCTCGAATATGAGTTCGACGATCGGGCGCACAGTGGTCTGCCGCATCTGATGCCGGGCTTCGGGAGGCACGCCCCGGAACTGTTTTTCGAAGGCGTACATCCTGCCGATCATGCCCATGATTTCGCTGGCCTCCGCCGGACGGGAGCTCAGTGCTTCATCGAACTTACGGCGGGCGTGACACCAGCAGCCGACTTCGATCACACCTTCCGTTTTGAACAGCTGATCGTAGCCACTGTAAGCATCGGCCTGGACATAGCCTTGATAGCCCTGCAGGTAGTTCAGCGGTCGGTCACTGCGCCGGTCGATTGTAAAGTCATAAGCGGCAAGATGCGGCCCGGGACCGCCCCGTATGTATACCCATATTCGAGCAGTCCGGGTTTTGCCGCGGCCCGGTTCCAGCAAAGGGACGGGGGTGTCATCCGTATGTACTGCGTCATATTCCAAAACGACTTTTTTCAGTTCTTCGCCGAGTAGCATTATGGCATCGGCGGCGGCCAGGGCCCAGCCGTCCAGAGTGGAGCGCGCGATGCTGACTCCCTCGCGTTCGAATATGCTGTCCTGGCGGTAGAAGGGAAGGTGGTCAGCGAACTTGCTGACGATGGCGTGTGACACCAGGCCCATATCCGCTTTGCACCGTTCGATCGGATAATCGGGCATCGGCGGGGTTACCACGCCGGTCTTATTGCCGTTGATCCGGTCGGGAGAGACATATTTGGGACGGCGGTAAACGTTCACAAAGAGGCGGCCGGGCCGGTATTCGAGCTTTTCGCTTTCTTCATAGCCCGCGATTACCATGGGTTTACCGGTTTCGAGACAGATGCGGTCCTCCTCCGGAACGTCCAGGTCGATGTTGACACGTTCAAGATGGTCCGGGATCGGCAGACGGCCGCGGGGCTTACGCTTCGCTTTGGATTTCGAGGAAGATTCAGTTTCTTCCTCTTCGGCTTCTTCTTCAGCAGACTCCTGCTGATCTTCCGGGGCCGGAAGAGACTCCATAAGAAGTTCATCCAGAAGCATTTGTCTGGGGTCGTATTTTTCGGATTTGCGTCCGTAAATTCTTTTGAGAAGCTGCTCAAGCTGATGTTGCTGTTTTTTGATGATCTCCTGAGCAGACTTGACAGCTTTGGTCAGTTCCTCAACCTGACTCTCGAGTGTCTCGTTTCGAGACTTCAGGGCTTCGATCATTTTTTTGTGTTGTGTCATTGTTTCGATCATAAAGCATAATATAACCTATAAATAGAAGCTTTTAAATAAAAGTACTCTGAAAAAGATAAAAAAACGGACACCCTTGAGCGGATGCCCGTAAAAGCCGGTCAGTCACCGGAATGATATCTGCGGTTGAGGCGTCTGGGGGTGATCCCCTCCATCAGAAGTGCCAGGCTGCGGCGGTCGATCTCCACCGCCCCGCTGCCGGGTTTCGGCATGCGGAATGTGCCCTTTTCCAGTCGCTTGTACCACATTGCGAACCCGTCCCGGTCCCAGTACAGCATTTTGATCATGTTGCGGCGGCGGTTGCAGAACACGAAAAGCGATCCCGAAACGGGATCATCTCCGAGTTCATTGCGAACGATGCCGCACAGACCGTCGAACGACTTGCGCATGTCAGCCGCACCCCGATAGAGATAAATTCTGGTAGCCCCGGTCAGTGCGAGCATGCCGCGCTCCCGGCCAGGCAGGCCAGTAACCGTTCGAGTGTAACTGCATCAAAGTCCGGCTGCAGTTCGATCCTGAAACCGTGTGCGGTGGTTACAGACACACCTGACGGGACAGAACCTCCGGCTCTCCGGAGTTCAATAAACCCGGCAGCGGCAGACGTGATGCCGGCTTCTTCCCGGAGCCGTTTACGCCATTTATAGAACAGCCCCTGCGATATGCCCTGTTCTTCACAGAACGCCTTGACTGTCATGCCGCTTTCACGGTATTCTTGAAAAACTGATTTCCAGTCCCGATAGATCCGTCCTTTTTTATTCTGCTGCTCCATTGCAAAGTGACTCCCGTGTTTCGTTTGGTTCAGAGGCCCGGGCGAGGCAGAAATACTTGCCGCCCACGAAAATGGAGTCACTGTAAGGCAGACGGAATCAAAATAACAGGTGGGTTCGTAGGACGCTTACACATCACCCCGGTGATGGCAACGGTCTGTGGTTGTGTCATCGCGGAATCCGCAAGATATTGACGGAAGAAACATTCGGACAGGATAAGACAAATTGGGGTACTCGGAGAGCGGGTTATTCCCATTCAATAGTAGAAGGGGGTTTGGAGGTAATATCATAAACGACCCGGTTTACGCCACGCACTTCGTTCGTGATACGGGTTGAGATGCGGCCGAGTAATTCATGGGGGAGGTAGACCCAGTCGGCAGTCATACCGTCGCTGCTGCTTACCGCTCTCAACACCACAGTATTCTCATAGGTTCGACCGTCTCCCATTACGCCAACGGTCTGCACGGGTAGCAGAACGGCAAAGCTTTGCCAGACTTTGCGATAAAAATCAGCAGCTTTCATTTCCTGCAGGACAATGCGATCCGCGGCGCGTAAAAGGTCGAGTCTTTCGGGAGTTACTGAGCCGAGGATACGAACAGCCAAGCCGGGCCCCGGGAATGGTTGGCGCCAAACGACTTCATCCGGTAAACCAAGTTCTTTTCCCACCCCCCGAACTTCGTCTTTAAAAAGCATGCGTAAGGGTTCGACAAGATCGAATCCCAATTCCTTCGGAAGGCCGCCAACATTGTGATGGCTTTTTATTACTTCTGCATGCTGTCCGATACCGGAGCTTTCAATAACGTCCGGGTAAGTGGTGCCCTGGGCCAGAAACTCGGCGTTTTCAATCCGGCGGGCGGCGTCTTTAAAGACCTCGACGAACTCATGTCCGATAATGTGGCGTTTCTGTTCCGGGTCGGTCACATCTGCCAGTTTATCCAAAAATACATCTTCAGCGTTGACATGCTCGACTTTGACCTTGAGGTGTTTCCGAAAGACTTCCAGCAACCGCGTCGCTTCATTGTGGCGTAACAGACCATTGTCAACAAAAATACACGTCAACTGATCACCGATAGCTTCATGAATTAAGACCGCAGCCACGGCACTGTCAACCCCGCCGCTGAGGCCGCAGATGACGTTTTTATCCCCTACCTGTTCGCGAATTTTTCCTACACTTTCATCAATATAAGCCTTGGGAGACCAGCGTCCTGGGCAGCCACAGATCTTACGGACAAAATTGCGGATTATCTGCTTCCCCGGTTGGGTATGCTCGACTTCCGGGTGGAATTGGACCCCCCAGATTTGCTTTTTATCGTTCCAGATTGCCGCACACGGCACGGTTTCACTGCTGGCCAAGACCGTAAAATCAGGGGCCAGATGCACAACTTCATCCGCGTGACTCATCCAGGCGGTGAAAGAGGACGGCACCGCTTTGAACAGCGCATTGTCCTCCTTCATATCAACGGTGGCGGCACCGTATTCCCTGGCTCCGGAACGCTTCACTTCCCCACCGAAGAGACTGGTCATATAGTGCAGTCCGTAACAGATACCGAGAACTGGGATACCGAGCTCAAAAATTTCCGGGTCACAGACGGGAGACTTTTCATCATGTACACTGGCGGGTCCCCCGCTGAGGATAATCCCTGCCGGTTGCTCTTTCCGTACAGACTCCGCATCAACTGCAGAATCCATAATTTCGGAATAGACATTCGCTTCTCTCACCCGGCGCGCAATAAGCTGTGTATACTGCGAGCCGAAATCCAGAACAAGTATTTTTGAGTAGTCAACTTGGCTCATTTCTTTGGGTCCATAGTCCGGTTACTGGTGATCACTGACGCTAACGGTTATTCAATATCATACTTCTGAAACTCTCGAAAAGATAGGCCGCATCATGCGGTCCGGGGGCGGCCTCCGGGTGGAACTGAGTTGAAAACAACGGGGCATTTTTATGGCGCAGTCCTTCAACTGTTCCGTCGTTCAGGTTGATATGCGTAACTTCCATCTCACCCCCGGGCAAAGTATCAGGATCCACCGTGAAGTTATGATTCTGCGACGTGATATGCACCTTTCCGGTTTTCATATCTTTGACCGGCTGGTTGCAGCCGTGATGCCCGAATTTCAATCTTTCCGTCTTGCCGCCCATGGCAAGCCCCAGCAACTGATGCCCGAGGCAAATCCCCATGATCGGCAGTTTACCAATCAACTCGGCGATAGCATCAATTGCATAAGTGACGCCAGCGGGATCGGCCGGGCCGTTGGACAAGAAAAGGCCATCCGGATTCATCGCCAAAATATCCGCGGCCTTGGTTTTGGCCGGAACCACTTTCACCGCTATGCCCTGCTCACGTAAGCGCCGCAGGATATTCCACTTTACACCGTAGTCATACGCAACCACTGTCAAGTCCGGTTCCGTAATCTTCTCAGCCATACCCCAGGAAGTAGTCAACGCCCCGTCAGGATCGAATTCAAAAGGGGCGCTGCAGGATACTTTTGAGGCGTAGTCCTGTCCATCTAACCCCCCCCAAGTACGGGCCTGTTCGATGGCCTCCGCTTCGGAGGTAGTACCGTCGGACACCAGTAAAGCTTTAAGGGTGCCGACGTCCCGCAGTTTAGTAGTGAGAGCCCGGGTATCAATACCCGCGAGAGCCGGAATATCGTTATCCTGCAGATACTCGCGCAATGACAGGGTGGACCGCCAGTTTCGCGGCTCGGTAAGTTCATGAACAATAAAACCATTGGCAAAAACCCCGCGGGCTTCAACGTCCTGCAAGTTGACACCGGTGTTGCCTATCTCAGGATAGGTCATCGTCACAATCTGCCCGTTATAAGAGGGGTCAGTCAGTATTTCCTGATATCCTGTCATGCCGGTGTTGAAAACAACTTCGCCGACGGTATTTTTTTTCGCGCCGACGGAATATCCACGGAAGACGGTGCCATCCTCCATAGCAAGAAAAGCTTTTTTCTCACGCTTCTCACGCCACTGCCATTTGCTTTTGTCAGGCATTCAAAAACCTCGTTTTCCAATTTTTCCCTGCCGTTCAACTAATCTGAATTAGGCAGGCTGACTTACGAATCGTCACTTACCACGCGCTGATGATATTCCTGAAGGCTGCAGACCTCAAGCTTTTTCTGCCGATGCCATGCTTTCAAGCCGTCCACTGCGGCCTGCAAGCCGCTTATAGTCGTTGTAATCGGAATCCCATGAAGAACAGTATCCGCACGCATACGAACTTCGTCAGCCCGGGGGGTTGCCCCGGATGGTGTGTTGACGATCCAGCCGACATCATGTTCTTTAATCATATCCAGCACATTAGGACGACCGTCACTGATTCGGAACAGCGCCTGGGCTTTTATTCCCGCATCACGCAACACAGTGGCGGTGCCCTGGGTGGCAAAAATATCGTACCCCATGTCGGTTAGTTCCCGGACATGACTTACGGCTTTCCGCTTGTCCTTATCGCAGAGACTGATGAAGACATTCCCGGCTTCCGGCAAGGGGTTGCCGGCGGCCAGCTGACTTTTCAGAAACGCCATTCCGCTGTCCTCTTCAATGCCCATCACTTCGCCGGTTGACTTCATTTCCGGGGAAAGAATAATATCGGATCCCGGAAAGCGGACAAACGGCAAGACCGCTTCTTTAACCGCATAGTACGGGACCGATACTTCATTGGTAAAGCCCAGATCCGTCAATTTCTGCCCGGCCATCACCAGTGATGCAAGTTTTGCGAGCGGCACGCCGATGGTCTTGCTCACATAAGGTATAGTGCGCGACGCCCGGGGGTTAACCTCTATTATAAATACTTCACCTTCTTTAATGGCATACTGGACATTCATCAGGCCGCAGACATTAAGCTCGCGGGCCAGCGCATAGGTTGCCTCGCGGATGGCCTCGATGACCTCGGGTTCGAGGGTGATGGCGGGAATTACACAAGCGCTGTCACCGGAATGCACTCCGGCCTTTTCAACGTGTTCCATAACAGCCCCGATAACCGCTGTCTCACCATCCGAAATGCAATCGACATCCACCTCTGTCGCCTCTTCCAAAAATTTATCGACCAGAACCGGACGTTGTTCAGAGGCTTCAACTGCATTTTCCATGTAGAGCCGCAGGGATTCCCGGGTATAAACAATCGCCATAGCGCGGCCGCCCAGAACATAGGAAGGGCGAACCAAGATCGGGTAACCGATACGCTCAGCTATTATCTCGGCCTCTTCCAAATTGGTTGCCATGCCATTTTCAGGTTGTTTCAGGCCGACCCGGTTAACGAGTTGCTGAAAGAAATCACGATCTTCAGCACGTTCAATGCTTTCGGGACTGGTGCCAATCACCCGGACCCCGTTCCGTTCCAGGTCACGGGCCAAGTTCAACGGTGTCTGGCCACCGAATTGCACAATTGCACCCCAACAATCTTCACGGGAGTAAATGTGCAGCACATCTTCCAGGGTCAAAGGTTCAAAGTACAGGCGATCACTGGTGTCGTAATCAGTACTGACTGTTTCCGGGTTACTGTTGACCATGATCGTCTCGAACCCGGCTTCGCGCAAGGCGAAGGATGCATGAACACAGCAATAATCAAACTCTATGCCCTGCCCTATCCGATTGGGGCCACCGCCGAGGATCATAATTTTTTTGCGATCGGCGTTCCGGCATTCATCCAGTTCACCGTAGGTAGAATAATAATAAGGAGTATAAGCTTCGAATTCCGCGGCGCAGGTATCAACCAGGCCGTAGACCGGGGTAATGCCCAGTTCACGGCGCGCTTCCCGGACATCATCTTCTTCAGCTTCAAGCAGATAGGCAATCTGAACATCAGAATATCCGAACTCTTTGGTTTGTCGGAATAAAGCAGGGGCTTTTTTCAGGCCGTCCAGACTCCCAGCGCTTTTTATTTCATCTTCATACGCGGCCAGCTCCTCCATATGATCCAGAAACCATTTATCAATCCAGGTCATTTTATAGACTTCATCAACCGTTATACCCCGCCGGAAAGCCTCGCGCACATGGAAAAGCCTGTAGGGAATAGGCTGCCGCAATTGCTTCTTCAGCTCTTTGGGACTGAGCCGTTCGAGTGCCGTATCCTTCCCGTCAGCGCCGAACCCCGCCCGCCCAACTTCCAAGGACCGCAGGGCTTTTTGCAGCGACTGTTTGAACGTCCGCCCGATGGCCATAGTTTCGCCAACCGATTTCATCTGGGTAGTCAGGGTACCGCGGGCGCCGGGGAATTTTTCAAAAGTAAAGCGCGGAATCTTAGTAACCACATAGTCAATAGCAGGTTCAAAGCAGGCCGGTGTTTCACGCGTTATATCATTATTTATTTCATCCAGGGTATAACCAATTGCCACCTTTGCGGCAAACTTGGCAATCGGGAAACCCGTAGCCTTGGAAGCCAAGGCGCTGGACCGTGATACCCGCGGATTCATTTCGATCACAGCCAGACGGCCTGATTTGGGGTCGACGGCAAACTGGACATTGGACCCCCCGGTATCAACCCCGATTTCACGCATGACTGCAATAGAAGCATCACGTAATTTCTGGTATTCGCGATCCGTCAGTGTCTGAGCCGGCGCCACGGTAACGCTGTCCCCAGTGTGAACCCCCATCGGGTCAATGTTTTCAATGGAACAGACAATCACAACATTGTCTTTACGATCCCGCATTACCTCCAGCTCAAACTCTTTCCAGCCGATAACCGACTCCTCGATCAGCACTTCGCTGATCGGGCTGTAATCCAGCCCCATTGAGACGATATCTTCAAACTCCTGAGCATTAAAAGCAATACCGCCACCCGTGCCGCCAAGTGTGAATGCGGGGCGTACGACGATAGGGAATTTACCGGTCCGATTTTGAACTTCCCAGGCTTCCTCAATCGTATGCGCTATATCGCTGATTGGCACTTCGAGTCCGGCATTCGCCATGGCTTTTTTGAAAAGGTCCCGGTCTTCAGCCTTGTTAATGGCTTCAGCACTGGCACCGATCATTTCTACCTTGTATTCTTCCAAAATCCCCTGCTCATCTAATTCCATTGCCAGGTTCAAGGCGGTCTGCCCGCCCAGGGTCGGCAGGAGTGCATCCGGTCTCTCACGTTTGATGATCTCGGTAACAGCACTACAGGTAAGCGGCTCAATATAGGTTTGGTCTGAAAATTCCGGGTCGGTCATGATGGTGGCCGGGTTGCTGTTAACCAAAACCACTTCATACCCTTCTTCCCTGAGGGCCTTACAAGCTTGAGTTCCGGAATAGTCGAATTCACAGGCTTGACCAATAACAATGGGGCCGGAACCGAGGAGGAGAATTTTCTGGATGTCTGTCCGTTTCGGCATAGAGTTTCCCTATGTTCAGAACACACTATTGTCGTAAGTTCAGATGTTGCAATCAGACGTCGTAAACAACCCGAAAGTCCGAGAAGCACCACCGGCGCTTCCAATATGGACCTTAGGCCTTTTCGCATGGCGTCGTACTATAGTTGATAAAAATATCTTTGCTTGGGCAATTCAAGGAAAAATCACCTTTGCCCGTTACATTAACGGCATGCGACATATACAAAAATGCCTAAGACATCAGTGGCCATGCAGGCGATGGGGGACGAACCATACTCCGCCGTTTACCTGCGAATACAGAAAGTGCTTTAACATTAAATGAAACGAACCCTTCTCACAACTCTGCGGGCAATTATCGGCATTACCCTGGCGGTGCTGTTGATACAGCTTACCTTAAAAGGAGCGGATACAAATCTTCAGCGCCTGTGGGATGAACAGATTAAGGCAGCGGCAATACCTTTGCTTTTTTGGGCTTTAGTCCTCTACGGGATCGTCTTGGCTGTCGGATCACTGCGCTGGCAGATCCTTCTACACGCCCAGCGGATTGACATCGGCTACTTCAATACTCTGCGGCTGACGCTGATAGGTTTTTTCTTCAACCTCGCTGTACCGGGGGCGGTTGGCGGCGACGTTGTCAAGATCGGCTATACCATGCGTCATGCCCCGGAGCAAAAGACGGCCGCGTTTTTCAGTATAGTTACGGACCGTATAATGGGGATACTGGGGCTTTTCATTGTGGCGGGTTTTGCCGTTTTGCTGAACTTGCGAACCATTCTAAAACTGGGGGAAACCAGCCCCTTTCTACAGGCAGGTGCAATTCTCGTGGGCCTGGGTAGTTTTGCCGGTGTCGCAGGATTCCTAGTTCTGGAATATCACGGTCTTCTGCTAAAGCACCGCAAGCTGCAACCTTTATGGACCTTTTGTAACCGGCGACTTCCGAAATTCATAACCGGGATCGCGGGCCGCCTGATGACCGCCCTGGATATGTACCAGAAATCCAAAGCAAGCCTGGCCAAAGCTTTACTTTTGGCGATTGCTGTGCACTGCCTTCTGGCGCTGAGCATGTTTACCGTCGGCAAGGCGCTTGCCGAAAATACACTTTCAGTAGGTGAATATTTCGTAACCACGCAAGTGGCCAATGCGGTAGCGGCCGTACCGGTAACCCCGGGGGGAGTCGGGCTTCGCGACAAAGGAGCGCAGGAACTGTTTGCGGCTTTGGGCATGCCGAAGGAAAAAAGCGGAGCAATTCCGGTAACCATGACCCTGATCATCCTGGCCTGGGCCTTAATCGGTGGAGGAGTTTTTTCTGTCGCTCCAGTCTCTCCCCGCCGTTCCATCCAAACGGACGAAACAGCAAACAAGTAAAGCAACGTATGCCGGAGACCTTTTCAGTATGAAACCAACACTTTTA
>JAWOEV010000102.1:0-5415 GCA_046482565.1 Lentisphaeria bacterium
TCCTAATCGCGAGCCAGGTCATTTTACAGAAAACCGTGAAGAACCGTAATTAGGCACTAGGCATTTGATATTCATATATATATCCCGCATAATCTCATTTTTCATGCAATGTCCGTGTTAGTTTGACCGCCGTAGCCTTGGCGAAGGCGGATCATTCTTCCGTGTCTACTCCAGTTCGAGCAATTCGTGGGCGGATTCCATGAATTTTACCAGCAGATCAACCGTGGCGTCAATATCATCGGCATGGCACAGTTGCACCGTGGAATGCATGTAGCGTGTCGGCGCACCGATGGTGGTAGCCATGACATCGGCACCGGATTTCTGGATGGCGGAGGCATCAGTCCCGCCGCCGATGTTAAGCTGATGCGCAATCTTGTGCTTTTTGGCCACATCAAACAGGCAGCGCACCAGAGCCGGATGCCCAATGGTCAGCTTATCGATCATGTAAATTCCCGTTCCATTGCCAAGCTCACACAAATTGTCGCACTCCTGACCGTACGCGCCGCGGGTCATACTGCCGTCAATGGCCACGGCTATATCGGGATCCAAGCGGGCGCCGGCAGCGTGCATTCCGCGCAGGCCAACCTCTTCCTGGACTGAGCTGACCGCGTAGACATCGACTTGCGTTTCCTTCACCTTGCGCATCGCTTCCAGCAGGCAATAAGTGCCGGCCCGGTCATCAAAGTTGCGTCCCACCCAAGTTTTGTCATTGAGGACGGACGCGTCCCCTTCATAGGTCATTGTATCGCCGGGGGAAACCCGTTTTTTCACCTCTTCCGCCGGCAGTCCGGTATCAACCCGCAGATCGTTAATTTTCGCCGGTTTATCATCCCCGCCGGTTTTGGCAACAATCACGCCGCGAACGGGGTTTTTGCTGTGGATAGTTACCCGTTGGGATTCACAAACCTGGGCCTTCAGTCCGCCAACCTGGATAAAATGTATGTAACCTTTGTTATCAATATGTTTGACCAGCATGCCGACCTCATCGGCATGGGCAGCCAGCAGCACCCGCGGCATCCGCCCCCGGCTTTGGTCCGTTGCTTTTTTAATGCCGACCACATTGCCGATACGGTCACGCTTGACCTCCTGGCAACAGTCCGAAAAAATCTCCGAGGCAATATCCTGTACCGGCCCTTCAAATCCCGGGATTCCCGGTGTATTGCATACGCGAGTGAACAGCTTTTTATCCATAATGTTTCTCTTTAACCTTTTTGTTTTTTAGGAGCTGCGATCGAATCGTTCAACATCCATTTCAAATTTGATGGGCTTACCCTGTTTCAGTGCCTGGAGGTTTTCCAGGCAGATTTTATGCATCCGGCCAAGTTCTTTAGGCTTTTCGCCATTGTCCGGCCAGCCGCGGTTAATCTCGTGGGCTGTGAGAATGCAGTTGCGCCATTTCCGGGCGGGGTGCCCCTCGGGAAGGCGTTCCGGCTCCAAAACATCAAGGCCGGCCCGCAGGCGTCCGCTTTCAAGCTCTGCAAAGAGCGCATCTTGGTCGATGATCGCTCCCCGGGCGGTGTTGACCAAAACCCCGTTATCCGGTAGAAGCGCAAGCAATTCCGCTGTAACACTTCCACGCGTTTCATCACTCAGGCCGGCGCAGACTACGATAATTTTGTTGTGTTCGAACAATTCCCGCAGCGACTTTACCCGGCGGCAGTCCGCCGGAATATCCGAGCAATACGGATCATAGATACTTATGCGCGGCTCGAACGGTTTCACCAAATTAACAAAGCGTTCACCGATGGCACCGCAGCCATAGACCCCGAGGGGGGCATTATACAACGAGCCGCCAAAATGCCGGCCCGGCAAATTCCATTCATCCTCGCGAATCTTCATAATCTGGTGGTGCAGATCCTTCAGGGTTGCAAGCAACAGCGTAACCGTACCTTCGGCAATCGCAATGGCCGGTGTATCGCCCCAGTTGCTCACCAGAATATCCGAAGCAATGATCTCACGCGGCACGAACCCGCTCATCTCGCCGGTGATGTTGCAAACATACTTCAGTTTGCCGGGATCCTCGGCAATCGCGGCGGGCAAAGGGCAACTGTTCCACCCGGTGAGGGCAACATCCGCCTTTTGCAGAAGCTTCATTTTCTCATCCTCGGAAAGCTCTTTGCCGTCCTTGATAATCGTCAACTCACCGATCTTCTCGAGTTCTTCGACAAATTTTTGCGGGAAAATCCCGGGGTGGGGTTTGCGGTTGGCAATATGGATTAAAGACAGCATATCTAAACCTTTTTGTAAGTACTTTTTCCGGTTCTTCACGGTTTTCAAGCGCCAACGCATTTTTTCAGTCATGGTAGCGTCTTCGGGAGGCGGGGGCGGGTCCTCCCGCTTCTCGAGATCGCGAACTGTTCGATCATCTGCCCGGCTCGTTCATGGCTTACGGCTACGTGCTTGCTGGTGCCGGCCTTGATTTTGGTGCCGTCCACGCTGACCCCTCCGACCTTTTTCAGCATCCCTGTCTCGCCGGCCATTGCCAACACTTTGACAAAACATTCGCTCAGGGCCGCCCAGTTATCGGTGCGGAATTTGCAGATGTGATTTTCCGGTACCCAGTCCTGAATATTCTCAGGCATGAGCATCGGCGTCCGACGATCGATGTTGGTAAAACGTATTGCCATAATACATATATTATTGAGCTTTTAAAAAATAGTTCAACCATTACCTTTCGACAAAGTCGAAATATTAGCAGTTTGTCCCGACGGATGGCTGCATGAAATAAAAAACATTGACTGGCATCTCCCTAACGGTCGATGCTAAGTCCGACAAACTGCTAGGCGAAACTTCCGGTTATTGCTTTTCTTAAATATTTCATGTCTTCGGCCGCAGTGGCCAGGAGTTGGTCCATTTCAGCCCCTTTCCAAACCCCTTCACAGAACTCAATTGTCCAAGTACCTGAGAAACCGTATTCCTGCAAAAGTGCAATACGTTCGGGAGCCTCCTGCTTATTTTTCAAAACCGCATGGACATGAGTTACTGCCGAGCCAAAAGTCTCCAGCCAATTTCGCAATCCTCTACCGTCGTCATTGCCAAAAGCGTGAACAATAATCTCGACTTCCCCGCGGAGAGGGGCCAGAATCTTCACAGCGTTGTCCGGATCTTCAAGAATGGTGCCCGGATGACACTCACAGAGCAAGCGGCATCCCGTCGGCAATTCATCACGCCAAACCTGCAAATTTTTAATGTAAGTCCTTTCCTGAGCTTTGTCATTGCCGAAATTAAATTTTATGCCCGATACATTTAAGAATCGCGCCAGTTCCGCGGACGCGGCACGGGCTTCTGCCCCGTCGTTGTCGAAGTTGCAATATGTGTTCAAAATCGCCACAGACAACGGCCCGTTCCGTACCGCTTCGCGCTCAGCAACGTCCGCCTTCAGAAGGTGGTTTTCCCATAATTCAATACCGTCAAATCCGGCTTCGGCAATACGCGGCATCCAGTCACTGACCTTGAATGACGGCGTACGACTGCTCCATCGATTCTTTTCGAGTAACACGGAGGCGAGATATATTGGCGTTTTAACTGTAAGCATAATTATCCTAGCGATGGGCTTTCTGCAAACGCTGGAGAACGTCATCCAGCGTTCCGGCAAAAGGCCCGAGGCTCTCCATCTTTAAGGAAACCAGGGCGGCGGCAAATTTCAAGGCTTCCGCGGGGGTATGATTCAACCGCCACGCCATATACCCCGCAAAAGTAGTATCGCCACGCCCGGTCCGGCCTACTGTACTGCGATTTGAAAAAGGCTCGAAGAAAGTCTTGCCGTTAACTCTGGCGAGGACCCCGTCAGACCGGGTAATAACGACTTCCGGACAGCCCCAATCGGCAAACTGCCGAGCCGCAATTTCGAGATCATCCGTTCCCGTCAGCAAGGCGGCTTCAACCACGTCGAGCTTGACACGATCCAGCAAAGAGACAATCTCCGCTTTTTCAGGAACGTCGGCGAACGTAATTTTCCGAGTCTGCGGATCAACCTGTCTCACAAAGCTCTGCATATCGGCAGATACACTATAGCCGCGGTCACGCAAGCCGCGGATTAAATCCACGGTGAACTCGCGATCCGTTATCCCGGCCAGATGAACGAAACGACTGGTAACAGCCGGCATATCCTCCAACTGCATGAAACCGGCGTTCTCCACCTGATCCATCTCGCGGACATCGACGTCAGCGCACGGATGCACTACCCGCATCCGGGTTGTCTGCGCCACAGGGACAAGGACACACTCAATCCCCAAAGCACGCATGGGGTCCAGAATATGCTCATCCTCCGAGTTCATTCGAGTCACGACGGTAACCTCACACCCGACCCGCGCGGCGGCCATGGCGCCACAGAGGACCGCACTGCCCGGTGCCGTCGTCACCTCGCCTTCGAACGGGTGAATCTCATCATAACACATGTGTCCCATGAAAGTAATATCGGTTTGCCGCTTCATGGAATCTCCCGGTATCAATTTTCTAGAGCCGCTTGATAAGTCTGCCCCGGACTCAACTGTATCCACTGCTCATCTTCAATGCACACCGGCACCGTAGATGATTCTTCATTGCCAATGGACACAACCACACTATCCGTTGTAATCTCGACGTCAACCGTTTGGAAATGCCAATGCACGGTAAACGCTAGGCGCCGCCATTGCCGCGGCAGGTTCGGACGGATACGCAATCCTTGCGCCGAGGCGGTCAAGCCCCCGAATCCATGCACAATCGTGTACCACTCCAGTGCCCCCCCGGAGAGATGTACCCCGCGTTCGGTATCAAGGTTAACATCGTCCAAGTCCATGCGGCATGATTCATGGAGGTTATACAGGGCCTCATCGTTCAGCCCGCAACGGGCGGCGGCATGCGCCATACCCGGCAGTGACAGCGACGACCCATGCAGGGTACGCGCATTGTAGTAATGCCAATTCCGGCGTCGAGTCTGAAGGTCATACCGGTCTTCGAACATGATTAACGCCGCTACCACATCGGGCTGTTTGACCGCCTGTGAATGGCTACAATACGTTTCGCAGATACCGCCCAGGTCTTTGTCCAGCTCGAAAAAGCCGTCGAACTCTTCAATGATGCCGTCATCATTCGGCTCGATGATATAAATTTTGTCGGCCATCTCCCGCCACCCGGCCGCTTCGTCCAGATCAACCCCTAGGGTTGCCCCGATCTTTGCATAGCCGGAATTGGTAAAGAGATCAGCAGCGTACTCCAGATTCCATTGAGCCATTAGTGAAATGAAAATGTTGTTGTCGGCAAAGGTATGATATTGATCCGGACAGCCGATATCGGGGAGATCGTAGTGATTTTCGGCCTCGTTCCACTTTAAGCGCGAAGCATAAAAGCGGGCGGTCTCGAAAGCGAACTCCGCGCCCATCTCACGCATTACCTCTAGGTCACCGGTAATGTCGGCGTAAAGTTTGAACATATAAG
>JAWOEV010000017.1:0-22928 GCA_046482565.1 Lentisphaeria bacterium
CCCCCCATGAAAATATTTGCGCGACTGTTAGCTTGGGGTTTGCCGGATTGCCTCCTTATGAAATCATTGAATATGTCCCAGGGCGGAATCTTCGAGACTTAATACATAACCGGCATGAAAGCGTTAAAACCAATGCGCTTGAGATATTGCGTAAGGTGGCGCGGGGAATAAGGTATATGCACGATAATAAAATCCTGCACCTTGACGTCAAGCCCGAAAATGTACTATTGAATACGGGAGGGGATGTGAAGGATGGTGATCGGGTTGTCAAGTTGACCGATTTTGATTTGAGCCGACGTTTGTCAGGGGGGAAGTCCTTGGTTCGCTCGAGGGCTGGGACTGCCAGCCATATGGCTCCCGAACAATTAGTGAAAGGCAGTGTTAGCTACGGTAACGACATATTTGCTTTTGGCGTTCTTGCTTATTATCTTGTTACTGGTAAAATGCCGTTTGACGGATTTACTTTGAAAGAGGTGCGCCGCAATCAGGTGAGCAATAATTTTGAGATCGCTGAACCGCGAAAAGTAAATCCTGATTTGGCGCCGCGTTTGAGTTGGGTAATCATGCGATGCCTGGAGCGCGACACAACTGAGCGATTCCTTAATTTGGCCTATCTGTGCCGAGAGTTGGACCGAGTTTAAATGTATTGGTATTATAAATATCCATTTCTTCTTATTTGTCTGTTGATCCTTTTCGGGATTGGTTTCTTCATATACCAGCAATTGCCTGAAGGAGCGACCGAAGGCCTTGATGGGGAGACCGATCTTTCCACGGAAGAGGACAAAACGGTTCGCGAGGATGGTAAAGCAGTTTCGCAAAAAGGCGATGCCCAAGATCCCTCTCAGGTAGGCCTTGTGGAAAAACAAATGACCGCGGCAAAAGAACAACTGCGGGCCGGGCGCTTGCTTGCGGCCCGCGAGTTGGCCAGAAAAGTAATTGAGCGGAAAGATATTGCACGGTTCAGCTCTACCTGGAATCGGGCCACCAGGGTTATCAGCGAAGTCAATACTAAATTACTTAACAGCAATATTCCCTGTCCTGAAAAAATCCGCTATGAAATAAACCCCGGAGATAACCTGGTTAATATTGCCCGCAAATACCGTACGACGGTGGCGGCCCTGCAAAGAGGTAATCCGGAACTGGATAAAAATGATCCCACTATTTATCCCGGGACCACTTTGCTCATCTATCGCGGTGACTGGCGGATCAAAATAGTCAAAAATGAATTCGTGCTTTTGCTTATGGACGGCGGTAAGCTTTTCAAAAAATACTCTGTCGCCATTGGCCGACAAGGGCGGACTCCGGAAGGCAAATTCGTTATTAAAAACCGGCAGTTCCATCCGGATTGGACGTCCCCGGGACGCCATATCCCATACGGTGACCCGGATAATGTTTTGGGAACGCACTGGCTCGGTTTGAGGCCGATTGGAGATACGGATCAGACTTTGTCAGGGTATGGAATTCACGGTACGTGGGAACCTGATTCGATCGGTACCAAAGCCAGTTTGGGCTGTATCAGGATGCGGAACCAAGACGTCAACGAGCTCTACGATATAGTCCGTATAGGGACAGAAGTAACAATTAGAGACGAGGAATGAAATGGCTGCAACTCTTGAATTCGAAAAGCCGATATATGAATTGGAAGAGAAAATCGAGGACTTGCGTGAATACAGCCGTACTCATGACATTGATGTGAGCCATAGCGTCGAGTCTCTGGAAACCCAGATCGAAGAGCAGCGAAAAAAGATATTCGGTAACTTGACTCCCTGGCAGCAAGTCCAGCTGGCCCGGCATCCCGAACGTCCCTATCCCCTGGATTATATTAACGAGATAGCGACTGATTTTCTGGAGCTGCGCGGTGATCGCCGTTACAGCGATGATCAGGCTATCATTGGGGGATTTGCCAAGTTGGATGGTGAAAAGGTGATGTTAATTGCTACCCGTAAAGGGCGGGACCTTAAGGAAAATGTGGAAGTCAATTTCGGCAGTGCCCATCCTGAGGGATACCGTAAGGCCTTGCGGCTGATGCAGTTGGCTGACAAAACGCAGGTTCCTGTCCTTATTCTGATTGACACTCCCGGAGCTTATCCGGGAATCGGGGCCGAAGAAAGGCATATAGCCGAGGCTATAGCGGTAAACTTGCGGGAAATGTTCAAACTCAAAATACCGGTTGTGGTTACTGTGGTCGGAGAGGGTGGCAGTGGTGGCGCACTTGGTATAGGAATCGGCAATCGGGTCCTCATCTTGGAAAACGCCTATTACTCCGTCATCACGCCGGAAGGCTGTGCGGCAATTTTGTGGCGGGACGGAGCGGTTGCCCCCAAAGCCGCTGAGGCTCTTAAGCTTACCGCAAGCGATCTCAAAGATATGAATATTGTAGACGAGATCATCCCTGAACCGCTTGGCGGGGCTCACCGGGATAAAGCGGTAATGGCGCAAAATTTGAAAAATGCTATAATGCGTCATTTAGCTGAATTAGATTCACTCTCCGGCGGAGAATTATGTGCATCACGGTATGAAAAATTCCGCGCTCTGGTCGTTTTCAGCGAAGGATAAATCATGTCGCTAACGGATACAGCGGTTTTTCGCAGGGCCGCTTTTGATGATATAAACGCTATCGTCGATTTGCTTAATAAATTTGCTGCACAAGGGGTTATATTGCCGAGGACTTACCGGGAAGTAGCCACTACAGTAGACCAGTTCATTGTTGCCAGCCTTGCTGACGTGACAGTGGGGTGCGTAACTCTGAAGAATTATGGTCAGGGATTGTTCGAAGTCAGGTCTCTTGCCGTATCCCCGAATGTGCAAGGGGGGGGGATTGGCTCACAGCTGGTCCTCGAAGCTCGGGAAGCGGCTCAAAAGATGAATGCTTCGCGAATCTTTGCCCTTACTTACCGCCCCCATCTCTTCGAACAGCTTAATTTTCACCAAGTAAAAAAGGAACTCTTCCCGCAAAAAGTGTGGAACGATTGTTCACGATGTCCGAAGCGAGATCGATGTGACGAAATTGCGGTACTCTTGAAATGCCCGTAGCCAGGGTTTACTTTGTTATAGGGGAAAATTAGGCGATGCCTCAAATGACACAATGAATGGAGCGGTAAATGTATAGGAAGCCTCTAGTTAATTCACAATCTTCGCCACACGAAGATGGTAAGCGGGAGAAAATGCTTCGGCGTTACCGGGTCACCAGCAGCCGGAGCCGGAGAGTTTTTGACGATATGGTGCGGCTTGCTGCTGAATTCTGTAATATGCCGATGGCTGATATCGGTTTCTTCGACCGCGAAAATTTCCACATTGCTTTCTCCATCGGGCATGACGTCTCTGCTATTTCGCGGGATGAGACGCCCGCAATGCAGGTTCTGCAAGAGCGGCAAACAGTAATCGTCAATGATACCGCTGATAATGTGGAGGTTAGAGAACTCCTTACCGCGATTTACCCGGGGAATACCGGCTTTTATGCTGCGATACCGCTCTTTACGCCCGATAACTATCTTATCGGGGTGGTTGAATTCTTTGATTATTCCCCGCGTTATTTAACCCCCTCCCAGGAACATGCTCTCCAAATACTGACTGGGCAGGTAATGAATCAGCTCGAGTTGTTGCGCTCTGAAAGGGAGCGGAAAGCGGCCGCGACAATGCAGAAGAGCATAAAGGGGATATCTCCTCAGGAGTTGAGTGTCCTGCAGAACCTTATCGACAGACTTCCGGATCTCATATATATCAAAAACAAAAAGGGGCGTTATTTGTTGGATAATGCCGCCCACAGGCGCTTCTTGGTAGTGGATAGGCTTGAGGATGTTGTGGGAAAAAAGGTTGAAAACTTTTTTCCGGAAAAAGTGGCGAGTAAATATCGTAAGGAGGACCAAGTGGTTATGCTGTCCGGCGAACCCCTGGTATCGCATTCAGAACCGACTCTTGATCCCCAGGGGAAAACGCACCACATTGCAACTTCCAAAATTCCTTTGCATGATGAAGACGGCAATGTTGAAGGGTTGTTGTACATAGGCAGAGATAAAGCGGACAGTGTAATTGCTGAACAGGCTCTGGCTCAGGAGAAATTTCTGCTACACACGCTCATGGATAATATTCCGGACAATATTTATTTCAAAGATCGGGACGGACGGTTTATCCGTATTAATAATTCCTTGGCAAGCTGGTTTGGACTCAGTGATCCGACTGAGGCCACAGGAAAAACTGATTTTGATTATTTTTCCGCTGAGCATGCCCAGCAGGCTGCGGAAGATGAACAGGAAATTTTGCAGACCGGCCGGCCTGTCGTCGGGAAAGAGGAAAAAGAGACTTGGCCCGATGGCCGTGTGACATGGGTTTCCAGTAGCAAGGAACCCCTGCGTGATCAGCAGGGTAACATAGTCGGGACGTTCGGTATATCGCGGGATATTACCGAGCTTAAAAAGGCAACCCTGGAGCTGGCCGCAAGAGATCAGAAAACAAGAGAGGAAATGAACTTGGCACGGGCGATACACAGTGCCCTGTTGCCAGTGGAGGCACCCAAAATGCCGGGGTTTGAATTCGGTTTGCGTTTCGTGCCCTCCAGCGATATCGGTGGTGACTTCATTGACTTCGTCAGGTTGCCGGATCCAAACTCGATAGGCGTTGTTTTTGCCGATATTACCGGCCACGGTGTCGGGGCGGCTTTACTTGCCTCTATGCTCAAAGTCTTTGTCGACGAAGTAGCGCCGGTGTATCAATCCCTGGACGCCTGTTTCAAAGCTCTCAACCGGAGGTTGTTTAAAGCCTATCCCGGCGACAGCTTTGCCAGTACATTCTACGCAGTTTTTGACAGCCGCAAAAAGTCGATGACTTACGTAAAAGCATCGCAAGAGCCGGTTATACTTTTGCGCCCCGGCCAAAAACCGCAATGCCTAGGAGACGGCGGTCCTGCTCTCGGTTTACTAGGCCCGGAATACTTTGATGAAAAAGAGTATAAACAATGTGAGGTTCAGCTTCTGCCGGGGGATACGGTATTCTTTTACACAGACGGACTCGTGGATATTCATGTGGATGGCCGCTCGTTCGATATCAGTAAAACCCAATTGTGTGATTGGTTGGAAGAACTGGAATCCTGTGGACCGCAGGAGTTGGCGGACACAATATATGAACGCGCTCTGAGTTGCGCACAGGTGGATAATCCGAGTGATGATGTCGCAGTTCTAGCCGTAAGGATCACGGAGGAATGAAAATAATTCAGCACTTTTGGATATCAGAAGCTGGGGGATGGGGGTGAGTTATGAGCAAAAACAAAGCAGCCAAAATTGAGAATAAAGTTTGTCGTAACCATCCGGACCGACCGGCAGCGGTGCGGTGTATAACTTGCTTCACCCCTGTATGTGAAGAATGCGTTTATGAACGGGAGGGGCACTACTTCTGTTCACGGAATTGTGCGGCTAATTACGACGTCGTCAACCGTAATTTGTCCCGGTATGAGGAAAAAAAGCAGGCGGATCGAACGTTGCGCATAAAAAGGTGCGTTCGTTTTTTTGTCAGGTTAAGTGTATATGGGGCAATCACCTTGTTCGCCTGGTGGTTCTATGCGACTTACACGGAGGCGGTACACGACTGGTTAAATTGGTTTTTTAACTTAATTTGACAAGCTTAATTGGCCGCTATTCCTGCTTGTCCTTTTTCCCAGTCTCCGCGGCTTTTGTGAACCTGCACTTTGGGAATTTGCTACAACCGTAAAAGGGGCCCCGTTTACTGTGCCTTAACAGCAGTTCGCCACCGCATTCCGGGCACTTTTCTCCGGTCTTCGTACCCGTTGAACCGGAATTCTTACCCCGAGACGATTCGGTCTGCAGGTCGAGTTCTGCCGCCAACTCATCGTATTTACTTATTTGGTCCTTGTAACGAAATAAGACTTTGCGGGCTGCATTGGCTTGTCGCACCGTGAGGGTGCCTTTGTCGGCAACTTGCTGGCGTAGGGAGTCAGCAAACTTTTTGTCGTCATAGGTGCGGCGCCCCCGTTTCTGCGGCTCTTTCCACTCCTTTATTTCGCCGAGTAATTCGGTCAGGCGGACGGCTATATTTTGGTCTATCGTTTCTTTCTTCTCAGGGATAGCGACGTTGTATTTCTCCATCAGACTGCTGAATTCCGGAATCTGCTCTCTGTATTTAGCCACGAGCGTCTGCAGCACCTTCTTCTGGGCATGCGATAAAGCTTTGCCGCCATTTACTTGGTCACGTAAAGATTCGTAGAATGCTTTATCGTCGAAAGTCCTTTTGCCGCGCTTTCTCGGTTCTTCCCATTGGTTGACTTTTTGCAGTGCGGCCAGAAGATCCACTGTTTGCGGAGCAGGTGCCGGTGCCGCGCTTTCTTTGGAGGATTCTTCGTTTTCACGCTTGTAAAGCAGTTTTAACTCAGAAGTGATGCCGAGTTCCTCCGCTTTTTTCCACAGTTCTGGTATCTGGTCTGCGTACCTTGCTGCCAGAGCCAGTAATGCCTGCCACTGTTTGTCTGAAAGTTTCTTGCCCTTCTTTAAGGCTTGATCGCTAAGCGAAAGGAAAAACTTTTTATCGTCAAAGGTTTGGCGTCCAAGTTTTTGCGGCTCTTGCCACTCAATAGTTTCCGGGAATATAGAAAGGAACGACTTGATGGTGTCTTCTTCCGGGGCGGCAATCAGTTCGACGTCTTTAATCCAGCTACGGAATTTTTCGTAAAAATGCTCCAGCATGGTGGTGGAATCGAGCTTGCCTTCTTCAATACTGTCCAGCTCCGACTCCATTTCCGCAGTGAACTGAACTTGAAACAGTTGCGGCACTGTTTCTATTAAATAATCGTTGACGCTGAAGCCCAGGTCGGTGGGGCGCAATGAACCGCGCTCCTTGTTGACATAAGAGCGTTTCTGGATTGTATACACGATTGTCGCATAGGTTGAAGGGCGACCGACGCCTTTTTGCTCCAGTTCCCGTACCAGCGTAGCCTCTGTAAAACGCTTGGGGGGTTCGGTGAATTTCTGCTCCTTTTCAAGGTCCTGCAGTGTGCAGGGGGTTCCGTCGGGGAGTTCGGGCAGCTGATTTTGTTGCTCCTGGTCACGCGGCTTGGATTTAGTACGGAGCTTGTCATACACTTTCTTGAAGCCCGGAAATACTACCTTGGTTTCGGTTGCCCGGAACAGGTAGCTGTGATCAATATCCTGCCCAGCTGATTGCACTTCCACAGTATGTTCCAGCAACTGGGCCGGGGTCATCTGGCTGGCCACAAATCGAGTCCATATCAGCCGGTATAGTTTAAATTGGGCCGCATTCAAATAGTGGGCCATTTTCTCCGGGGTGCGTGTGACATCGGTGGGTCTTATGGCTTCATGGGCCTCTTGCGCGCCTTTTCCGGAGCGATAACGGTTGGGTTTAGAGGGTGAGTAGTCGCTCCCGAATTCATTTTTGATGAATTGCGCGGCGCTGTTTTGTGCCTCCTTGGAGACCGCGACTGAATCGGTACGCATATAAGTGATTAAACCTGCGGCTTCTCCCTCTCCAGTATCAACCCCCTCGTAAAGTTGTTGCGCAATCTGCATGGTTTGTCGGGCGCTGAAGCGTATCGCACTCCCCGCGCTTTGCTGCAGGGTACTGGTAATGAAGGGGGGGGAGGGGCGTTGCCGCTTTTTGCGTTTCCGCTGAGTAGCGATACTGAATGTTGCCCTTCCCAGTTCATCGGCTAAAGCGTTTGCTGTGGTGGCGTCGTTGATGACCGGTTTTTCTCCGTCCAGTTTTACTAGGCGTGCCTGGAACGGTGAATCTGTGTTCTGGGCGAGAAAACGGGCCGTCAAATTCCAGTATTCCTCAGGCTCAAAGGCTTGAATAGCACGCTCGCGCTCGCACACCATGCGGAGCGCCACGGATTGGACACGTCCGGCACTTGTGCCTTTCTGAATATGCTTCCATAAGAGCGGGCTTATTTTGTAGCCTACCAGACGATCAAGTATACGCCGCGCCTGTTGGGCATCAACCTTCTGGAAGTCCAGTTTCTCGGGGTTGTCAAACGCTTTTTCAATAGCCGCCCGCGTTATTTCATGGAACGTCGCACGACGGAAGGTTGCGCCGGTCGTCTTTTTGAGGCTTTCCTCCAGGTGCCAGGCAATCGCTTCACCCTCCCTGTCAGGGTCTGTTGCCAAATAAATTGTGTCGGCTTGTCGAGCGGCGTCTTTTAATTTGGCAATCGTTTTTTTGCCGCTTGGGGTAAGTACATAACGCGGTTTAAAGTGGTCTGCTATGTCGACCCCTATTGACCGTGTGGGCAAGTCTCGTACATGCCCCATACAAGCCATTACTTCCGCGTCTTTACCGATAAACCGGTTGATTGTACGGGCTTTAGTTGGAGACTCTACAATTACAAGCATCTGGCTCATAGTTTTCCTTCCGTTCACTCAAAAAAATATTTTACAGTCAAGTTTGAGTATTATCTATCCGGACTACACGTTTTCCCGGCAGTTGCCGGATGACGCGCTTCAGCTCAAGCGTAAACAACGCCTGTAAAACGGCCGGTACCGGCTCGTTGACCGAAGCGACAAGATTATCAATTTGTACTTCTTCGTTATCAATAGAACTGAGTAGTTTGCCCTCAAGTTCCGATAATGTCAAATCTTTATTTGCAGATTGTCCGTTAGCGCCGGAGCTTTTTTCATCCCCCGAACGAATCGGTTCACTAGGTGAAAACCCTGGTAAAAAAGAGAAAGCCTCAAGCACATCCCGAAATGTTTCTGCTAAATAAGCGCCTTCCCGTATCAACTTATTGCATCCTTTGGATTGCGGTGAGTCTACCCGGCCGGGGACAGCAAACACCTGACGATTTTGATCCAAAGCCTGAGATGCAGTGATGAGTGAACCGCTACGGTATCCGGCTTCTATTACTACGGTGCCACGGGTCATGCCCGCGATGATCCGGTTGCGCATGGGGAAAGACCGTTTGGCCGGGGCATAATGCATGGGGAATTCAGAAACCACAACCCCTTTTTCTGCAATCTGCCGGGCAAGGCCGATATTTTCCTGAGGATATATGCGCCCCAGGCCACTGCCGATAACCGCAATCGCACAGCCCCCCATACGCACAACGGCCTCATGAACCAATGTGTCTATCCCCCGGGCAAGCCCCGAGACCACGGGCCACTCTGCCGCGGCAGCCGCAGTGCCTAGGTTGTCGGCTACTTTTTTGCCGTAATTGGTCGTTCGCCGTGAACCGACCATCGCAATTGACGACGAAGTCAATTTCAGGATTTCCGGATTGCCGCGGACGTATAGGCAAAGCGGCGGGTCATGGATTTCTTTGAGCAATGGCGGATAACAGTCGTCATCCCGTGTGACAAGCGTGACACCGGCCTGCTCAACCCGTTTTTTCTCTTCATCCAGGTCGCACTGTTCCTTCCAGTCGGAAATGCTTTTTGCGGTAGCCGCGCCTATGCCTTGTACCCGTTGAAGTTGCGCCGCCGGAGTGTTGAGTATGGCTTTAGGTTCTCCGAAAAAGCTTATCAGTGACTCTACGCGCAGAGGACCTATATCAGGCAGAATATTTAAAATTATATATGCATCGCGATTATTCACTGCGTCGTCTTGCTGCCTCCAAAACCTTTTGCGCGTCCACATCCGCCCGCATTTCCACTTTGCCCAATTCCGTAGGCAGAATAAAGCGCGGCTTCGCGTCCACAGCTTTTTTGTCATGAACCAAACATTCGACAATGTCTTTTGCCGGAACCTGTAAATTGTGAGCATCTACTGGAAGGCCGAGTCTCTCAAAAAGAGCGGTTTGTTCGTTAATGTATGCTTTGCTTACCATCCCTAACTCACAGGCCAGCTCGCTCGCCATGACCATCCCTATGGCAATTGCCTCACCGTGATTGACTGCTGCATAGCCGGTCAAACATTCAATAGCATGGCCGAATGTGTGTCCGTAATTCAAAATTGCCCGTCGCCCCGTCTTTTCGCGTTCGTCTTCACGTACGACGCTGGCTTTCAGTTTGCAACATCGCGTGACAACTTTCTCATATACCGGCAGGTTGTACTCAATTAAGTCTTTGCAGTTTTTATTAATGAAGCGGACCAGTTCCGCATCCATTATAAAACCGTATTTCACAATCTCGGCCAAGCCGCAGCGCAATTCCCTCAAAGGTAAACTTTTGAGAGCGCTGATATCAGTGAGTACTAAGCGTGGATGGTAAAAAGCTCCCACTAAATTTTTCCCTTCAGCCAGATCAATTCCGACCTTACCGCCAACGCTGCTGTCAACCATTGCCAAAAGGCTGGTAGGAGCTTGTACATACTCAACCCCGCGCATAAAGGTTGCGGCAGCAAAGCCGCCCAAGTCACCAACGACTCCCCCACCGAGGGCCAGAAAAACGGCATCGCGCCCCATGTTTTGGCTTAACGCCGTATGGTATATATGCTGTAAAATATCTATATTCTTCGAGGCTTCGCCGGCCGGAATGGGAAGCAACCGCACATTGCGGGCTTCCGCCTCCATTGCTAATTCCTGAAAACAGGGACCGTAAAGCGGGGCAACATTGGAGTCACTTATTATGAGAACATCACGCCCGGATATTACGGCTTCAATACTGCGTTTGGTTGTCCCGGCGGGTATACAGCTGTCACCAATCAGAATCGGGTAATCGGCGGTTCCGGTTTTTACTTGAACTGTTTCCATGTATTCAGCCCCTGCAGGGTTCGGACCAAGTTGACGCTATGCGAAAAGGTATCGCACCCATGCCCGTGCTTATTTCGGATGAGATTTTGACTTTTCGGCGGGGATCGCTAGCCTTAGCGCTAACATTTTCCGCCGAAAAGGCTAGGATGACAAATAGAGTTGCAATATACATATGTTTATTAGGGCGTCCACCTCTTTTGATGCATTACGTAATTTTACTTTTCCAATAACAGAATAACCGGCTATGTTAATTAATTAGTTGTCGACCTTCCTTTATGCTGAGAAGCGCAAGTCAGAGAGTCAAATTCAAAAAAATGCAAAAAAACCCCGATAAACACTGGCAAAGACATTTAAGGCTTGCTATGTTATGTGCTTTGTGCTTTGGAAATCAAGGCGTCGCGGCTCAAAATAGCAGTACTGCCAACGTCCGGGAGCTGAAAGCAACACATAAAGAGTTGCAACTGGCCTTCGCGGAAGTTTCAAAAGAAAACGAAAGCTTGGAACAAAAGTTGGCGCGGTGTCGCGACAAGTTGCAGAAATTGCGAGAAGCACACGCTGATTTGGCTGCGGACTTTGATGAGCAAGCGGCTGAATTGGCCGGAATGCGAAGCTCAGTGGTTGCTATGTTGCCGGGTTATAACTTACATGGGGCAACTTGGCAAATATTACAGCTGAGCGAAATGCTTCTCGAAAAAGTCAACCAGGCTCGATTATTGGATTCACTGCTGGGTGACTTTGACCAGTATATAAATGCAGTGTTGGTATCCTTGAATTCCAGCCGGACTTTACGTCGCGAGACAGCTGGTCGCATAGGCCGTCTTCGGAGACTGGTCACGAATCAGCAACGGTTACCGCCGGAAGTCGCTGGGCGAGGCGGTGTTGAAAGCCGTTTGCGGCGTGAAGCAATGATCTTGGCCGTTAACGATGACTTGCGGCTGGCAATTATTGATGCTGGCAGAATGCACAGCATCCGTTCAGGCAGTACCTGGCGAGTCATTGAAGAAGACGGTGAAGTTCTTGGAGTGTTAAAGGTTATAGCAACGCGAGCCGCTTTAAGCGCCGCTGTCCCCGTTGATGGAAAATTCAAACGCTTGGCACCAGGCTTAACCGTGCGGCTGGGCTTGGGAAAAGATTTTAAAGAATAGAAGAAAGAAGGAAATACAGGGCCATGGAAGCACGAGCTATCAGTAAATTTCTGCGTATCTCTCCGCAGAAGGCGCGGCAAGTTACTCGATTGATTAGCGGCAGGCCGGCCACAGAAGCCTTGGCTAACCTGGAGCTCATGCCACGCAAAGCAGCGAGACTTGTGGCGAAAACTTTGCGCTCGGCAATTGCTAATGCCGAAAATCACGAGCAAAATCCCGTTGATGCCAAGGCGTTGAAAATAAAAGAAGCATTTGTAAATGAAGGGCCGACTATGAAGCGATTCCGTCCGCGGGCTCGCGGCATGGTCGGACGCATCCGCAAACGTTCGAGCCACGTACAGATTGTGGTAACAGACGAAACAAAATAGATCAAGGAGCTGAACGTGGGCCAGAAAATAAACCCAATTGGATTCCGGATTCCGGTCACGAAAGACTGGCGGTCGCGGTGGTTCGCTCGTAAAGACCAGTTTGGCGAATTGCTGTTGGAAGATGAAAAAGTGCGGAACTATGTCAAAGATCAATTGCAGAATGCTGCGGTCGCCCGTATCGATATCGAACGGTTTGCACAGCGCATGCGTATTACTGTTTATACGGCTCGCCCAGGGTTGGTGATTGGACGCAAAGGCTCAGAAATCGATCGCCTTAAGGGTGAAGTAAGTAAATTGGCCCACGGCAGAGAGGTTTTTCTGGATATCAAAGAGATCAAAACCCCGGAACTCGAAGCCCAGCTTGTGGCTGAAAATGTTGCTCAGCAACTGGAGCGACGTGTGAGTTTTCGTCGGGCTATGAAGCGAACCATCCAGACAACTATGGATATGGGCGCTCAGGGGGTTCGGATACGGTGTGCCGGTCGCCTCGGTGGCGCTGAGCTCGCACGTACTGAACAATATATGGATGGTAAAGTCCCGCTCCATACCTTGCGGGAAGATATTCAATTCGGAGTAGCGGAAGCACAAACGCTCGCCGGGAAAATCGGCGTAAAAGTATGGATTTGTAGACCTCACGACATGGAGAATAAGCAAAATGCCACTAATGCCAAAACGCGTAAAACATCGAAAGGTGCAACGCGGTAAACTATGCGGAAAAGCAACGCGGAATACAACGCTTAATTTCGGCGATTTCGGACTTCAAACATTGCAGTCCGGGCATCTGACTTCGCAGCAGATTGAAGCCGCACGAACAGCGATTACTCGACACCTTCATAGGCGTGGTCGCGTTTGGATTAAGATTTTTCCTGATCGTCCTTATACCCAGAAACCTCTGGAAGTCAGGATGGGTAAAGGAAAAGGTAATCCGGAAGGATGGGCCGCTCCGGTTAAGCCGGGGAACATTCTTTTTGAGTTGAGCGGTTGTCCGGAAACATTGGCCAAAGCAGCTCTGTCCCGGGCGGCGGCGAAAATGCCGGTAAAATGTAAGTTTATATCCCGACAAACTGCTTGACTTAATTTGAACCTAGGGAATTATTCAGAAATGAAAGCGACAGAAATCAGAGAGTTCACTCAGGAAGAATTGACCCGTGCGCTGGAAGATAACCAGCGGGAGATTTTCAACCTGCGGTTGCAAGCAAAGACGGGACAATTGGAAAACACCGCTCGCATTAGGCAGGCAAAAAAAGATACTGCACGTATAAAAACTGAGCAAACAGCCCGCAAAAGCAGGCACTCGCAGTCATAACAGGGACAACCATGAACGACGCAACCAAAACCCAATTCGAGACAGGCGCTAGGCGTAAAGTCCGTACCGGAGAAGTGGTAAGTGATCGCCAGGATAAAACGATAGTTGTCCAGGTGGAACGGCGGGCTCCGCATCCGCTCTATAAAAAAGTGGTTACTTATCGCAAAAAATATTATGCCCACGATGAAGACAACCAGTGTAAAGTGGGTGACCGAGTAGAAATTGAAGAGACCCGGCCGCTCAGCAAAACCAAACACTGGCGTTTGCGGTCTGTAATACAACGGGTCGCTGAATAGAAGGAGTTGCCAGATGCTTCGCATGCAGTCAAGTTGTGATGTGGCGGATAATTCGGGTGCCCGCCAATTAGTAGTTATTCAACCCCTCGGGCAACGTAAAAAGTATGCCAACGTAGGGGATATCGTCAAAGCTTCTGTCACAGAAGCGCAACCACAAGGCACGGTTCGTAAAGGCGAGGTCGTAAATGCGGTAATTGTTCGCACCCGGGCAAAAATCCGCCGGCCGGACGGGTCATTCCTGCGCTTTGATCGAAATGCGGCGGTAATTGTTGACGACACCAACAACCCTCGCGGCACCCGAATTTTCGGACCGGTTGCCAGAGAGTTGCGGGAACGCAATTTTATGAAAATTATTTCGTTAGCGCCGGAGGTTCTCTAAATGGCTCGTGCCCGTATTAAAAAAGAGATGATGGTCACTGTAATTGCTGGCGAAGATGTCGGCAGTACTGGTAAAGTGCTCGAGGTTGACACAAAGAATGATCGAGTCTTGGTCGAGGGCATAAATGTGCGACGCAAAGCGATGCGGAGGACACCCGACAAGCCGCAGGGCGGCATAGTTGACCAGGAAGCCTCGATTCATATCTCTAATGTTATGCCGGAGGACGAATACCGGCAACGTCGCGGCCAACCTGTCGCTGATAAAGAACAGAACAAGGAAGAGGGTGAAGAATAATGGCACAGATGCCCTTAGCCCAAACGTATAAAGATCAAATCGTTCCACAGTTGATGGAGCAGTTTTCGTATGAAAATACTCTGCAAGTGCCGCGGGTGGAAAAAATCGTGGTTAACTGTGGCGTAGGTACCGCGCATGACCGCGAGGTCTTGCAGGAAGCGGCTGACACTTTGGCCGCAATCACCGGGCAGCGCCCGATTACAACCCGCGCGAAAAAGAGTATATCAAATTTTAAGTTACGCGCCGGAATGCCCATCGGTGTCTGCGTTACCTTGCGGGGGGCGAAATTGTATAATTTTCTCTACCGTCTGATAAATATTGTTCTCCCGCGGGTACGCGATTTTCGGGGGGTGTCGGGAAAATCTTTTGATGGTCACGGCAATTATACAATGGGCTTGACCGATCAGAGTGTTTTTACAGAGATTGACCTTGACAACGCAAAGCACACCATAGGTATGGATATCAGTATTGTCACCAGCGCTGAAAATGATGAGAAGGGCAAAGCCCTCCTGGCGCTGATGGGAATGCCGTTCGCTTAATAGAAAGATAGAGGTAATACAGATGGCCAGAAAAGCATTAGTGGAAAAGGCAAAGCGTAAACCGGCGTTCGAGGTTAGGCAATATAATCGTTGTCAACGTTGCGGACGTTCCAGAGCCTATATCCGTAAGTTCAACCTCTGTCGGATTTGTTTCCGGGAATTGGCGAATACAGGCCGTATCCCCGGGGTTACGAAAGCAAGCTGGTAAACAGTAAACAAGGATTACATAATGAGCCTTAACGATCCTATAGCTGATATGCTGACACGAGTCCGTAATGCTTCCCGCGCCGGGAAGCAGGAAGTCAGTATGCCGTCTTCCAAAATCAAGGAAGCCATCGCAGAAGTGCTGCGGGATAACGGTTACGTGGCGTCCTTCAAGGTGGAAGGCGAGTCAACGAGAGATTTGACAATTGAACTTAAATACGAAGGCGATGCGCCGGTTATTGAAGGCTTGGAACGGGTAAGTAAACCCTCCTGCAGGGTATATGCCAGCAGTGACAATATCCCCCGGGTCTTGGACGGTTTGGGGATCGCACTGATTTCCACCTCCAGCGGGGTTTTGGCGGACAGGGGTGCCCGTGACAAGAACGTAGGTGGCGAAGTCCTCTGTTACGTATGGTAAATCGCCAAGTCTAATCTAAGGAATTTATTTATTATGTCACGCTTGGGAAAAAGACCTATTGACCTTGCCGAAGAGGTAAAGGTTGAAGCAAAAAAAGGCAAAGTGACGGTGACGGGGCCCAAAGGTGAACTGTCATATCAGTTGCCGGCTTGTGTTACCATTAAACAGGAAGAAAGCAAGCTTGTGGTCAGTTGCAAGGGGTTTGAACGAAGCCCGGATAAACGGGCTAAGTACGGCTTGGCTAGGAGTCTGTTGCAGAATATGGTGACAGGTGTCACAAAAGGGTTTAAGAAAGAGTTGCAGATCCAGGGAGTCGGCTATCGCGGTCAGTGTTCCGGGCAAAAGTTGTCACTGAACTTGGGCTATTCGCATCCTGTGGAATATCAAGTTCCCGATGGGGTTGCTGTGTCGATGCCGCAAAACACGCAAATTGTGGTTGAGGGAATTGATCGCCAGCTCGTCGGCCAAGTAGCTGCTACTATCCGCGGCTTCCGTCCGCCTGATATTTATAAAGGCAAGGGTGTGCGTTATGCTGGTGAAGAGGTAATCCTGAAGGAAGGCAAAACTATTGCATAGTTGCTTGCCTGAGCAGGTGATGGCTATGCTTTTGAACATATCTGGAGAACACAATAAAATGGCAAAATTAAGCAGAAAACTGTTACGGGCACGACGCCATCAGCGCTTGCGCCGGAGAACCGAAGGTTCGGCTGCGGTACCGCGGATGAGCGTCAATTGTTCGCAGAAACACTTTTATATTCAGTTTATCGATGATGCTAAAGGTGAAACTTTGGCTGCTGCATCAAGCCAGGACCCCGAGTTGAAAGATCAAATTAAGCCGGGCAAGGTTAACGTTGATACTGCTGTGAAAGTAGCCGAAATCGCGACTGACCGTGCTAAAAAGGCAAATATTTCTAAGGCTGTCTTTGATCGCGGTGGTTTCAAGTACCATGGGCGGGTCAAGGCCGCAGCGGAAACGGTGCGTAAAGCCGGGTTGGAGCTGTAAGGCAGTCCGGAAGCAGCGGATTAAAATCGCGAATTAATACGAGGAGTATGCTAGGTGGATAAAAAAAATACCGAGAAGCCGGGAAACACCGCTGAACTCGAAGAGCAGGTTGTCAGCATTAATCGCTGTAGTAAAGTTGTGAAAGGCGGGCGAAACTTTCATTTTACCGCACTTGTGGTGGTTGGTGATCGCCAAGGCCATGTCGGAATCGGTCTTGGCAAAGCCAACGAAGTGCCACAGGCTATTCGCAAGGGTGGTGAATTGGCGCGGAAGTCTCTGATGAATGTACCGATGAACGGACACACGATTACGCATCGGGTTGATTCTAAATTCCGAGGCGGTCAGGTTATGTTGAAGCCTGCCTCAGAAGGAACCGGCGTTATTGCCGGTGGGCCTATGCGCGCTGTGCTGGAGTTGGCCGGAATTCAGGATGTGCTGGCCAAATCACTGGGGTCGAATAACCCCGTTAATGTGGTTAAAGCGACAATGACTGGTATCGGCCAATTGCGTACCAAGGAACAGGTTTTAAAGAAACGCGGCTTGCAAGCTCTGTAAGTTGCTCTTTTTCGGGATGTATTATTATGAAGTTGCATGAACTTAAAAGTAATTTTAAGCGTCCGACTCGGAATCGCGTAGGCCGGGGCGACAGCTCGGGTAACGGCCGCACCGCCGGACGCGGTGATAAAGGGGCCGGGGCTCGTTCCGGGTATTCTGAGCGCGCCTATTTCGAAGGTGGACAGCTGCCGTTCTTCCGGCGTTTGCCTAAACGGGGATTCAATAATCCCAACCACCGAGTATACAGTGTGGTCAATGTCGGCGTTATGGAAGAAATGTTTGGCGCTGGAGACGAAGTTGATGTGGAAATACTGCGCGCTAAGGGGCTGGTCGGCAAAAAAGAGACCGTGGGAATCAAAATCCTCGGCGACGGCGAGATCTCCAAGGCCCTAACCGTTAAAGCTGACAAGTTTTCAGCTTCCGCCAAAGAAAAAATTGAAGCTGCCGGCGGTACTTGTGTGACGGTTTAAGGCATGCTCTGGAGCTTTCTCTGGAGCGGCTTTTTACTGGCGCCGTATCTTGGCTGGATAATTTAGGGTAGAAGGGTATTGTTTAATGCTTGGTGCATACACTAACAGCCTCAAAATTCCAGAGTTGCGTAAGCGTATAATCTTCACGCTCGCAATTTTGGCCTTATGCCGGCTGGCTGCCGGAATTCCGTGTCCCGGCTTGAACGCTGCTGAATTGGGAAGGCTTTTTGATAACCTTCAACAGGGCGGCGGCGGCTTGATGAATATTGTTAATATATTCAGCGGTGGTGCCTTGCAGAAATTTGCGGTGGGTACCCTGGGGATCATGCCTTACATAACCGCTTCCATTATCATGCAGTTGCTTATGCCGGTCATTCCGGCTCTTGAAAAGTTGCGGCGTGAGGGAGAGAGCGGGCGCCAGAAAATCAATCAGTATACCCGTTATTTGACCCTAGCTGTTTGCGTTGTCCACGGCACCGCGGCGGTTCGGTTTATGGTCAGCCCCGGCGGTATGTTGTCCGGAGACCAGACCTATAATATTGTCAAGAACCCGGGGTTTGGTTTTGCTGTCACCACCGTGGTTTTTCTGGCCGCCGGCACCATGTTGCTTGTCTGGTTGGGAGAACAGATCTCGGATCGCGGGATTGGTAACGGCATATCTTTGATTATTACCATTAATATCCTCTCCCGTCTGCCAATGGCTATTGGTGGCCTTTTTGCGTTGGCGCAGGGAACTGCCGGAACCGGTGGGGGGGGCATTATACAGGTATTACTGCTTATCGTATTGTTTTTGATTGTCTGTGCCGGGGCGGTTGCTCTGACGCAAGGGCATCGGAAAGTCCCGATTCGGCACGCCCGCCGAACTGCCGGCCGCCAGAGCAATGCTGGGCAAACCAGTTACCTCCCGTTGCGCGTAAATTACAGCGGAGTTATGCCGATAATATTCGGGAGCGCCATCCTCATGTTCCCCACGGTCATTTTGCGACAGTTTCAAGCTACTGCGGAATATGTCAGATATTTTCAGTACGGCAGCTGGCCTTATATGATTACTTTCGGTATTGTGATCCTGTTGTTTTCTTTCTTTTGGGTGGCAACCCAATTCAAGCCTACGCAGATTGCCGATAACCTGCAGAAGCAAGGCGGTTACGTTCCCGGTATCCGGCCGGGGCAGCCGACGGCGACGTTTTTGGATAATACAATGAGCCGTTTAACTCTTGCCGGGGCAATATTCCTAACCGGTATCGCTGTGGTCCCGATGTTGTTGTCGGGAACCATACTGCAAATTCCGCAAAGTGTAGCGTCGTTCTTTGGCGGTACCAGCCTGCTTATTATGGTAGGTGTTGTCTTGGATACAATGCGCCAGATGGAAGCGTATTTGCTCTCCCACCATTACGACGGCTTTATGAAGAAAGGCAAATTGCGCAGTCGGCACAGCTAATAGATTTTGACGCTTGATTTTAGGTGCGCATGACGCTGCCGGAGGCTGATTCCACGTATGCTAAAATAGCATATTCCTCTTCAAAAGACGTTGCCTTTATTGCTCTGTCTGCAGGGGGATGACAATTGCTGTAAGACCTTTCTCACGTAGTCGCCTCACCAGTCTCTCGCTCAGGTACGGGATCACAGCTTTATCTAATTCGGAAGCAAAGCAAAGATTAGAAACTTCCAGTACCTGGGCCGCGGTCCGCCAGCGTATGACCGGTTGATGCTTTTCGTCATGCCCGATTACTTCGATCCTGCCAGCGTCCACCGAATACTCGAGCCGATGGTGCAGTGCCACACGATTTCCAGGCGCGCCGATCACGATGAAATAAATCTCTCCGTCTTCATTCTGTCTGCCGATAAAGTCGGCAACCTGGTTCCGGGTGTCCTCGATTATAGATATGCCGTTGATTTCGAACTTGATGTTTTTTCCGTTTCCCAAAGCCCTGCGGGGCACGACAAACATGATATGGTCAGGCGCTTGATGAAAGGGCGTTTTTTGTTCCAATACCGGCAGGACGATGCGTTGCCAGCGACCGGCCTTGAGCTTCACTCTGAACAATTGCCTGTCCGTCGCTACACCGAGCACCGGGTCGCTGTCATTTGCATACCCGTGGGGGTGAACCCAGAATGACAACGCTTTCCCCGCCCTCAGTGCCTCGCGCAGTTTGCCGGGGCTGAAAAGCACTCCCTCGGCCAGAGCAGCCGGAGAAGCGTCCGGCCCGGGATGCAGAAAAACACTTTTCTCTTCGAGTGGCGGAACATATTCGGCTTTCCCGAAGTTTGCCGGCGTCGCCTTACCTGCGGTGACGCGGTACGCCCCGGAAAGAATGTTGAAGAAATCAGGGTTTGCACCCAGCACGTGACCGCGTCTCATGAACCTGCCGATTTCCTGCTCGCTTACGACCGGCGCGTCGAATTCAAGGGTTTTCACGGCTGAAGATTTTTTCTGCCGCGGCTCTTTCTCAGCGGCCGGGGGTTCTGGAAAAGAAGCCCC
The DNA here is from genome assembly GCA_046482565.1 of Lentisphaeria bacterium. Taxonomy (GTDB): domain Bacteria; phylum Verrucomicrobiota; class Lentisphaeria; order Oligosphaerales; family MVZH01; genus JAWOEV01. Next base: position 20,102 of record JAWOEV010000017.1, read on the forward strand.
GGGGCGGTTGAGCCGCAGAAAAAGCACATCATGGAAGTCAAATATCCTTCTGAAGATGTTGCCGCCGTTACCGGCAGATGCTAATTCCAGCTTGTCCTTCTGTATTTCTGTGCCGAGCGTATCAGCGTCCGACAGCATAAGCATCTTCAACACTCGGTCAGGACAGCTCCCGTGCCTGACCATAAGGTTTGTGGCCCCCGACCATGGAAGCGCGAGGGTTATCTGCACCGAACGCGGTGCAAGGCTGGCCGTGTTGCGGACGACCAGAAGGCTTGCGGCGCTTTCGCTGTGCTGTGCGCCAACCCAGAACAGCGGCGGGAGCGGATAGTCGCACTCTTCCGGCGGCGTTACATTAAACTCCAGTCGCGGGGTACCCGGCTGCGGCATGACTTGCGCAAGTGTCCAAAGCGCATAACCCTGCGGGGTCAGTTTGCCGCTCAAGGGCGATGCGAATCCGCCCGGCTGCACCGCATTGGATATCCGCAAGTCCGTGCCGCCGTGATGGAAGAATCCCACCGTCCCCGACAGAAACTGCAATACCGAATGCGTCCGGGTCTCTCTCAGAATTCCAGGGCGATATCTAAGCCCCGCCGCTGTCCGGGCAGCCAGCGGTTCTTCCTCCGATATCACACCGCGTGCGAATTCTCTTAAAGGAAGTAGGTTCAGGTTTCCAAGACCCGAATAATCGTGCATCTTCGCTTGCGCTTGCAGGGGAACAAAATCCGGGACAGCTCTGCGCAAACTGTCAGGGATATTCTCGCTTGGCGCCAACCCCGTCGTGAGTTTCTTTCCGGCCGCCGAGAGTTTTTCGATCCATACTGCGTCAAACGCCATGGGATAATGACCGAGGTTATCAATTACCACACTGTTTCCATGTTGCTCAAACCACGCGGCAGGCAACACTGCCTTGGCCGAACACAGTTCTCCTGCAAGCATCCTGAAATAAACCGTCTTGCCATTGAAAAGAATCCTCAGGGCCGCCGGTGCCTTGACGCTTTGATCATGGGCCGGCAGCGCCGCGACAAGACGAAGCAGCAGATCGTCATCCGTGGAAAGATCGCCGAGCCGCCAGACAATTTTCTGCCCTTTCTTCAAATACTGCGAAAACTGCTTGCGCTCTTTTCCTTCCGCGACAGTTACAATATCTGAATCCGCTTCTCGACAACCATACTCGGCCTCCTCCAGCGCCGCCCAATACTTCTGGGGCTTGCCGTTTAACGCCCCCGCCTGATACAGAATTTCACGCGTCGGCGGTGCAAGGAGCGGGGCCTGCAAATGATCATGCGAGCACTCTTCAACTCGGGGTTCCGGTGGCGGCTCGAGCGCTTCAGAAGCATCCCTTTCTTCTTTTGAAGGTAACGGATCAGGTTCAAGATGGCGATCCTCGACAGTATCCGGTTCCTGAACAGTTTTTTCCGCTGGCGGTTCCGATCCCATGCGTTTAATTTCCAACCGCACCAGCATGAATATCAAAAGTGACGCGAGCGCCATAATCCCTATTATCAAACCGGCCAATCGAGCTGCACTTCGACGGTATTCCGCCTTTAGTCGCTTTTTGGTTTTGGAGTATTTACGCATGACGTTTTGGAGAGATTTCGCAGGTAATATTGCGGGCGGCCAACTTCCCCTATTATATTGTTACTGCCTGCCGTAATTTATCCCGTAGTAAACAGGCTTAAATCACTCTCTTACAATATTGCTGCCACAGTAAAACTCAACCAATATTTGTATTTCTAAATATTGCAGTCTAATGTATACAGATTGAATTTTGCCTGCTAGCCTGACGCTGAAACGGAGGAAGTACTATCGCATATGAGGAGAGCAGTTGCATTCCCGTTCTTGATTTTGCCAGTGGCGGTATTACTCGCACTCTCGGCGACATCACCCTGGGCTTTCGCCCAAACCTCCGAACGCACCAAATTGCAACCCATCCGGGACAGCATCCAGACGGATGTCCCGGCGGTGTCCTCCGCGAAGTTACGTGAGCTGGACAAAACTCGTCGTTCACGTCACAGCGATGAGGCTGAAATCGCCGCCGCAACCGAAGTTCTGGCCCTATACCGGCTGAAATCCGGCAAAGCCAAAGCCGCCTTGAAACTCCTGACCGACTATGCCGCCTACTCCCCCGACAATCTGAGCACTACACACCATCCCTGTTTTCTGTTCTACGCGCGCATCATGGGGATCGACGGCAAGCTGCGCGAGGCGCTCAAACGGGTCAATTACGCCGTCGAACATACCGAAGGGTGCGCCCGGGCGCGGGCACTGGCCATGCTCGGCAGGCTGGCAATGGATACGAACAATTACGCTGAAGCGGTACGCCGCTACAAAAAAACGCTCAAGTACGGGGACAAGTTCTTCCGCCCGAAACAGGTGAGCGCAAGCGGCGAGTCGGAACGTGTGCCGGGCGCTAAGGAATGGAAGCAGTTGCGCGCGCAAATCCAGACAGCACTCGATACCGCCAGGTGGAAACGCGACGTCAAAAAATACGGTGTCGGATTCTGCCACTGGCGCAAGGCCCGGGGCCTGCAGCTTTCCGGTCAAACCGCGCCGGCCCGCGCAGCGCTCATGAGTCTGGCAGACCATTTCCCCGAAACTGTCTATGGCCAAGGGGCGCGCTTCCACGCCGCCGAGTGCCTTCTTGAAGCAGGCAGGATCGCCCAAGCTGAAGCGGAATTCCGCAAGTTTGCGAAATCCGAACCATACGGACTCTGGCGCGGCGAAGCGCTTTATAAGCTGGGCGAAATTCAGCTCCGGCATCATTACGATCTGCGGGAAGCCGGTAATTACTTCAAAAAGGTCGTGGAATGGGTGAAAACCGCGCGCA
>JAWOEV010000071.1:0-12710 GCA_046482565.1 Lentisphaeria bacterium
TAATGTTTTACAACTCGAAACCCCGAGAAGGGTTGCCGCCGCCCCAACCCGAAGGGCTCGTGTCTCTTTCGGCGATCTTTCGTCTTTTCGGCGGAAACCGTTAGCTTACGGCTAGCGCATTCCGCCGAAAAGACAAAATCTCATCCGAAATAGGCACGAGCATGGGCGCGATACCTTTTCGCATGGCGTCTAGCCGCGGTATTTGACTATAAGCGGGTAAGTAAGTACAGTAACGGTTTGATTTATGGACGGGCTTTTTTGCAAGTTCTTTAAATAAGGAAAGTTAAAAGATGATGCGGAATTACATATTTCTCGGGCCGCCCGGGGCCGGTAAAGGTACTATGGCTACACGGCTGGCTGAGAAGGAAAAGTTTGACCATATTTCAACCGGTGACATTCTCAGGGAAGAAATAAAAAATAAGTCGGAGCTGGGTCGCCGGGCTCAGAGTTTTATAGATGCGGGCCGGCTGGTACCGGATGAAGTGGTTACGGCAATAGTTGCCGGACGGCTCGGGAAAAATCCAAACGGAACTATTCTGGATGGGTTTCCGCGGACTGTACCACAGGCTGAGTTGCTGGAGCGTGAGTTTGAAGACAAAAATATGGAACTCATGGCTACAGTCCTTCTGCAAGTTGACCGGGCTATACTGCTTAAACGCTTGACCGGGCGGCGTATCTGTCAGGAATGCGGGGCGGTTTATCACATAACCAATATGCCTCCGCAAGTTCCCGGGAAGTGTGATAAATGCGGTGGTGAACTGTACCAGCGCTCAGATGATACCGAGGAAACAGTTGAAGAGCGTCTCCAGGAATATAAGAACAAAACGGTGCAACTGATTGATTATTACAAACAACGCGGAAAGCTGCTGTCAGTCCCTGCGAATACGGACCAGGAAACGATATTCAAAAAACTCTGCACGGCCCTCTCTGAAATTGAAGAAGACCTTAATTCGTGAGAAAATTAATTAGTGGGTAAAACAAAGCAGAAAAACGTCCGAATCCACACTCCTGCAGAAATTGACGGTATCCGAATCGCGGCTGCTAAAGCGGCATGGGTGCGGGAAACTCTTCTTCGACAATTACGCCCTGGAATGAGTACATTGGATATTGATAATCTGGGGGCGGAGCTTATCGGCCAAACCGGCGGGACGCCTGCCTTCCATGGATATCACGGCTTTCCCGGGCGTATTTGCGTGTCCCTGAATGAGGTAGTGGTGCACGGCATTGGTAACCCGGGCCGGATTGTGCAGGTGGGGGATTTGGTTAGTGTCGATATCGGAGTCTGCTACAACGGTTTTATCGGCGATACCGCGGCAAGTACTTTTATTGTTGCCCCTCGCAATGACGAAGCCGCGCGCTTGCTGGAGGCGACTAAAGCCAGTCTTGACGCGGGCATAAAAGCGGCTCGCAACGGCAACCGTGTAAGCGACATAGGCGCGGCCGTTGAAAAGGTGATAAAGGAGGCCAGCTTCGAAGTGGTGCGAGATTTCGTGGGACACGGCTGTGGTTGCGAACTGCATGAACCGCCCGAAGTCCCTAATTTTAAAACCGGTCGGCGCGGACCGGTATTGGAAGCCGGTATGGTCCTGGCCATTGAGCCGATGGTAAATGCTGGAACGGGTAAGGTTACAGTTGACGGCGAAGACGGCTGGACCGTTCGTGCCGCCGATAATCGCCTTTCGGCGCACATGGAGCATATGGTGTTTATAAACAATGAAGAAACGGAGGTTTTAACGTGGCCAACGAAGCAATAAGAGTAGAAGGCGAGGTCAAGGAAGTTCTGCCCAACACTATGTTTCGGGTAGAACTGGAAAATGGACACGAGATACTCGCTCACATCAGCGGCAAGATGCGAATGCATTTTATCCGAATTTTACCAGGTGACAAAGTGACGGTTGAAATGTCGCCTTACGATTTAGAGAAAGGGCGCATTGTATATCGCCGAAAAAATTAGGCTTTTACTAAAATTCTTGCGAATTCATGTTGACGCTGTTCATATGCGGGCTATACTAAACGTTTTGCTGTTTGTGAAAAACTATTTGTGGCATTTTGTCGCCTGCGCTTAATTCTCCAGCAGGCAGCAGGCATGGCTTTTGCTGTGCAGTTAAGCGTTTTTCGATACCTGTAAGGTAAACTGCGCACGGCGTGTTTTGCGGGTATGAATGTGCCTGTCATGGAATATGTCACGCGTCAGTCAGAAGATCTAACAGTTTTAAACTGCTAACAGGAAATACGGTACAATGAAAGTAAAGCCATCAGTAAAACGAAAATGTGAAAACTGCCGCGTTATTCGCCGGCACGGCGTTATTCGGGTCATCTGCACGAACCCGAGACACAAGCAGCGTCAGGGCTGACATGCTACGCTGAATTAAGCTTTGATTTGTCGGTGGTTCAGGCCCCGATTCTAGTCTTTAGACGCCGTTAACAACAAGGAAATGGTTATGCCAAGATTACTCGGAGTAGATATACCTAATAACAAGCGCTTGGATGTCGCTCTAACTTACATTTACGGCATCGGCAAGAGCCGTGCAAAACGCGTCTGTGAGGATGCGGAAATGGATCCGGCTACGCGGACTAGTGAGTTGACGGATACGCATCTTGCCAAGCTTGGGCAGATTCTGCAGGAGAAATATACCGTGGAAGGTGATCTCAGGCGGCAATATGCTCAGGATGTACGGCGCTTGGTTTCCATTGGTTGTTATCGTGGGTTGCGTCACAAACGGCAACTGCCCGTGCGGGGGCAGCGCACTCGGACTAATGCCCGGACTTCGAAGGGATCTAAGAAAACCGTCGGTGCAGTTCGCGACCGCGCCGCGCGTCGTGAATCACGTCAGTAGCCAGCCGTATTCACGGCTTGGTTGGAAAGTTACGTTAAAATACGATATGTATTATAAGGTATTACCTAGGGAGCAACACTAGAATGGCAGCAAAAGAAGCAGCAAAAACAAGTGGCCGCAGGGAACACCGCAGTGTTCCGAGCGGTATTGCCTTTGTGGAGGCGACGTTTAACAATACGAAAGTATCAATTACCGACATGAACGGTAATGTTGTTTCGTGGTGTACAGCTGGTCGCTTGGGCTACAAAGGATCCCGGAAGAGCACGTCTTACGTGGCCCAGCTGGTCGGTACGGAGGCCGCAAAAGAGGCCCAGGGGATGGGCATGCGGCAGATTGATGTCCGGATTAAAGGACCGGGAAGCGGCCGTGAATCAGCGGCCAGAGGTATTGCTTCCACCGGGATGGACGTAACCTCTGTTCGAGACGTGACACCAGTCCCCCATAACGGTTGTCGGCCGCCTAAGCGGCGCCGTGTTTGATGAGTATAATCTGTGTTTTCCGAAATAACGAGGAGGCAATCAACGATGCCTGAACTTACCGGTTTTACCATGCCTGAAGCCATTGAAACGGATCAGGAAACTTCGAGCCCGACTTACGCAAAATTTATCGCCGAACCTTGGGAAAAAGGATTTGGGCATACTTTGGGTAACGCTCTGCGCCGAATCTTGATTTCATCGCTTGAAGGCGTTGCGGTTTCTTCCGTCAGAATAGATGGCGTACCGCATGAATTTTCGACCATTCCTGATGTTGTTGAAGATGTCACCGATATTATCCTTAACATTAAAAAACTGCGGGTTCGATGTGACGGAGATTTACCGCGTACGCTGGAGCTTTATGCTGACAAAAAAGGCGACGTCACCGCGGCTGCCGTACGCGAAGACGGCGTAACCACAGTTCTTAATCCTGACGCGCACATTTGCACATTGGACCGAGCCCGCCCGCTTCGTATGGAAATAGAAATCACCCAAGGTCGAGGCTACCGACCAGCGGAATTGAACAAACGTGATGACCAGCCGATTGGGGTGATCCCCGTTGATTGCCTTTTCAGCCCGGTCGAACGGGTGCGGTATGACATCCACTCCTGCCGAGTCGGGCAGCGCACCGACTATGACCGCTTGCAATTGGAAGTTTGGACTGACGGCCGTATTACCCCTGAGGAAGCATTGCGGGATGCCACTGAAATTATGGAGGGGCATTTGACCGTCTTTACGAAGGCCGGGGGGGGAGAAGAGGTTGCCCCCGCTGAAGTACCGTTGAGTGATGAAGAGACGGAGCTTTTTGATAAAATGGGCAGCGATGTCGGCGACCTTGAGCTTTCGGTTCGGGCTAAGAACTGTCTGCACAACGCCGGCGTTGAGATGATTGGCGAATTGATTCAGAAAAGTGAACCTGAGATGCTGAAGTTTAGAAACTTCGGGAAAAAGTCACTTGAGGAAATTCAGGAAAAGCTAGCCGATATGGGACTGGGGTTGGGAATGGAACTCCCCGATAATGTTGTAGCCAACTTCCGCGACAAACAAGACAAGCTCAAGGCTGAAGTTGCGGAGGGTGGCGCAGAAGATTCGGAGGAAGAATCTTCCGCTAAGAAGAGTAAAAAAGGCAAAAAGAAAAAGAAAACGGAAACCGAAAAGGAATAACCGATGCGTCATCGTAAACACACTTTCATGATCGGCCGCAAGCCCGCGCATCGACGGTCGGATATGGCCAACATGACCTGTAGCCTTCTGGAACACGGCCAGGTTAAGACAACCCTTGCCCGGGCCAAAGAACTGCGCCGGATGGCTGACAAAATGATAACGCTGGGCAAGCGCGGCACATTGCATGCGCGCCGTCAGGCGGTGGCCAAATTGAAGCAGAAGCCTGTGGTAAAAGTCCTGTTCGATGAAATTGCTCCGCAATATACTGAACGGCCGGGGGGGTATACCCGATTGATAAAGCTGGGAAAACGAACTGGCGACGCAGCCGAAATGTGTTTTGTTCAGCTTGTCCGTGAACCTTTTGAAGCAAAGGCGCGGAAAAACGCAGAGCCTGAGGTCGAAGGTCGGGAAGCAACCGAAAGCGATTCCGGAAAAGAGGCATCCGAAGAAACGGTTAAAGAACAAGCCGAGAGTGAGGATGAAGGTGAGAAACAGGCCAGCGAAGCAGATGAGGAGGTAGCAGAAGATGCCTCCGAGGCGGAAGCTGAAGCCGAAGCTGACGATGATGAAGGCAAAGGCCAGTAAGCGCCTGACGCTTTTCTGTCTCACCTACTTGAATGCTTAAGTCCGACAACAATATTCCGAAAACGGCCTTGAAACCCGGCGACAAATGTGCCGGGTTTCTTGTAACGCGCATTCGCCCAGTAAAAAGTGCTCGGGCATTGGCCATTGAAGCACGCCACGAATACACCGGTGCGGAGCTGTTTTTCCTTTACTCCAAAGACGAGGAAAACCTCTTCGCCGCCGCTTTCCGCACTCCTCCCCCTGACAATACCGGTGTGCCCCATATTCTGGAGCATTCCGTCTTGGGAGGCTCCCGAAAATATCCGGTTAAGGAACCTTTCGTTGAACTGCTCAAAATGAGCATGGCCACCTTCATCAACGCGATGACTTACCCTGATAAAACGGTGTACCCCGTAGCCAGTAATGTCGAACAGGATTTCTTCAACCTCATGGATGTTTACTGCGATGCGGTACTCCACCCGAACATCACTCCGGTGACACTCCGGCAGGAAGGCCATCATCTGGCGTTCACCCGGCCAGGTGATCTCAGTAGTCCTTTAACGATCAAGGGTATCGTGTACAACGAAATGAAGGGAGCTTATTCCGACTTGGACTCTCTAGTCGAGCGGACCAGCAGCCAGTTTCTGTTTCCGGATACACCGTATGGTCTTGAATCCGGGGGTACACCTGAGGCGATTCCGGCGTTGACTTATACCGATTTCAAAGATTATTACGAACGGTATTATCACCCGGCCAACGGCAAATTTTTTATTCACAGCTGTATTGCGCCTGAAAAAATCCTGAGCTTTCTGGATGCGCGTTTACAGGCCAAATCAGTGCCCCCGGAAAACCTGGACAGCACCATCCCCTACCAAACACGTCGTAATGCGCCCAGAGAGGAATCTGTCCCGTATCCGATTGCCGCCTCTGAAGATCCGCAAGGTAAAGCCGCCGTAACGATTAACTGGTTGACCGGTGATCTGGCTGAGCCGCTGACCGATCTGGCCATGGAGGTGCTGGACCGTCTTATGCTGGGACACGCAGGAGCGCCGCTGCACAAGGCTTTGGTTGATTCTCAGCTTGGTCATGATCTGACGTCTTCGGGCTATGATAACGGTAGAAAGGAAACGACCTTTCATGTTGGTTTGAAGGGCGTTGATCTGGGAGCTAAGGACGATGTTGTCAAGTGTATTGAAGAGACCCTGGAGAAAATTGCGGAGGTCGGCTTTTCGAAGGCGGAAGTTGAGCGGGCGCTTCACCAATTCGAATATGCCCACCGTGAAATCCAGTCGCAATATCCCCTCAGGCTCATGGACTGGGTTTACAGTTCATGGCTCTATGATTACGACCCGGTCATGTATCTGGAGCCCGAAGCCCAGCTTGAAAAGTTGTGGGCGCACTACGAAGCTAATCCAGACTGTTTTTCGAAGCTTATCAAAGAGAAGCTACTTGCCAATCCGCATCGTGTGACTGTTTTATTAAAACCGGTGCCTAGGTTACAACAGGAACGCGAAACCGCCTTGCGGGAGCAATTGGAAAAAATCAGAGTTGGGAAAAGCAAGGAAGAGCTCGAAGCGATCGACTTCCAGGCCCAAGCCTTGGAAAAATTGCAGAGTAAGCCCAATTCTCCCGAGGACGTTGAGCGGTTGCCGCAGCTTGGCATAGGCGACGTGCCGGCAGAGCCGCGCCATATCCCTGCGGAGATGGATTACTGGAACTCCAGCCCGCCGCTTATATTGCCGAGCTTGGCAACTAACGATGTTAATTATCTTATGGTGGCCTTTAATCTCAGGGGGTTGCCAGAACATTTGTGGAAATATGTGCCGCTGTTCAGCGTCGCCCTGACTCAGCTGGGGACTTCGCAGCGCGACTACGCGCAGATGGCGGAACTTATTGCGGAGAATACCGGTAGTTTGCAGGCGCAGGCCTTTGTCGGTGTAGGCGCTACTGAGCACCAAGAATTGCTTACCTATCTTTCGATCGGCCTCAAGACACTTCAGCATACATTAAAACCTGCGTTGGACATTATCCACGAACTTTTGTTTGAACTGAATGTGGATGACGATAAGCATCTGTATGACGTTGTAAAACAAACCAGAGAACGGGCAATCAGCCAGATAATTCCCGGGGGGCACCGGATTGTTGCCCGCCATGCGGCCCGCCATCAATCTCCGGCAGCTGCCGTTTCAGCGGTATTCTCTGGCATGACGCAAGTGCGATTGGTTGATCGTCTTGCGGCTGATTTTGAGCAGGAAAAAGGGGTGCTTAAGCAAGCGTTATCAGAAATAAGAAAGTTTCTTGTTCAGGGAGATCGTATCAGCGCTTCCTTTTCCGGGCCGAGCGAACATCAGCCTGATATCCATGATTGGTTGGGAACGTTGAATGGCGGCCGGACCGGCCAGACGGCGGTTGCCGCCACAGCTGTGCCTGACAGTATTTGCTGTATGCCTAGAAACTCGCTTAATGAAGGCTTGACGATGGAGGCGGATGTAGCTTATTGTGCAACCGTGTTGCCGGCACCACATGTTTCTGACCCGCGCTCAGCCCCCCTGCAAGTTTTGGCGCACATGTTGTCTTTCGGCTATTTGTGGGAGGAGATCCGTGCAAAAGGGGGTGCCTACGGAGGGTTGTGCCACTATAACTCCAGTCACGGTACGCTTGCCTTGATGTCTTACCGTGACCCGCATATTGCCAGGACACTGCAGGTATATCGTCAGTTGCTTGACTATGTGCGCACTAATACATGGGCTGAGAAAGATATACAACGGGCGATTATCGGGTGCGCTAGAGAGCATGAAAAGCCGATTCGACCAGCGTGGGCGACTAATGCGGCATTGTGGCGTCAAGTTGGCGGCTTTTCCCCTGAATTCCTGAATATGCAACGCCGTCAGTTACTGGCTGTCAGCCCCGAGCAGGTCAAGGAAGTGGCCTTAGATGTCCTTGAATCAGGTTTCCGCAAAGCCAGTACGTGTGTCCTTGCCAGCCCCGCGAAACTCAATAACGAAATGTCGCAGCTGGATACTCCGCTTGAAGTGCAACCTGTGCTTGCTGAACGTCGATAAGTAATGATTAAAATGGAGTACAAGCATCCCATGGGATGTGCTCCTCGACTTCAGAATCCAACATTTATTTACTCTCGATCCTGACTGTTTTACCGAAAAACGTGAAGATCCGTAAAGCTGGTATCGTTGAATTTTCCTTTAGTGAAGGAATTCTGAGGTCATGTTTTCCATTCGATGTCAGCGCCTAGGGGAAGGTGGTCTGAGGCCGTGCGGGCCAGAGAGCTATGCGGTATTTTTATGCGGTTGACCGTTATGCCGTCGGAAACGAAAATATGGTCGATACGGAACATCGGGCGGCGTCCGAAGAATGTCGGCAGTGGCTTGTGGGGTTGAAAAATACGCTGGATGTCATGCAGGCGTTTGGTGATTACTTCGTATGGTTCACTGCCGGGCAGGGAGTTGAAATCTCCGCACAGCACGACAGGTTCTTCGGGGGGGATTGAGCCGAGAAAGTCTGCACCCGTCAGTTGCGAGGCCTGTTCCAATTTTTCCCATTTCAGAAGCCCGAAGTGGGTATTCATAAAATGGAATGATCCCTCGGGCATGTTGACCCGCAGCCAGACTATTCCGCGTTCTTCGCGGGATTGTCGTTCTGCCGGAATGTCGTAGGCCTTGAGTCGTAACGTCTCGAAGGGGTATCGGCTCAGGACCGCAATGCCGTATTCGCCGTCTTCTCCTTTCAGCAGCGGGAAATAGATATGATACATGCCCATTTCTTTGGATATTCGCCCCAGTTGGTCATGGTTAAAAGATCGTCGGCGACCGGAATCCACTTCTTGCAAAGCAACCACGTCGGGGCGTAAACGACGCAGTACGGCCGCGATTCTCTCGGGCATGACCTTGCCGTCCATTCCGATGCAACTGTGGATGTTATAGGTGACAACACGGAGTTTTTCAGATTGTCGATGCGATACCTTTTTAGCCAAGTTGCGTTGTTTGGCTGATGCAAACCACTGTTGGATCGTGTGCCGCAGGAGGAGGGGGCGAATATAGCCGTTCTGCAGTTGCGGGTGGATCTCGGGTGGATGCATAAGAAATGCGTGTGTACTCTCCCGGCCGGGACCGCCGTGGGCCCCGTTTTCAGCTTTGGCAAAAGTGATAAGCTTCGGCTCCCCGCCGCCCCACATGACCAGATCACCGGCATTACGATGCCGGCATAACTCTTCAAGATCTTTGGCTGCTTCCGTTAAAAAAGGATGATTTCCCCCCAGTACTTCAGCCGGATTGTCGGTCAGTTTGAATTCTCCATTCCGGGAAATGGCCGTAACACCGCCTGATTCTGGATCGGGAAGGAAAACCCAGGGGATATGGCCGGCCTCGGAAACCATAAGGCGGGCGAGTTGTAAAGTTTTCCGGTGCGACACCTGTTCACGAAAATAGACATGTCCCAGTGGGCCCATCGCCGTGACTCGAAGGGGGGCCGTTGCTTTAAGACCGCGCGGTCGTTTGCGGCGCAGCACCTTGGCGAATCGAAAATGATGGCGGGCGCGGTTTCGTCGGTCTTCTGATATCGGCGCGGCAACCGAGATCGACGCCGGTTCAATGCCCGCCTCACGGCACAAGGTATCCAGGCGCTTTAAGATCGGTTCACCCGCTCTGCGATTGTAGCTGACAGCGGTTTCCTGGCCGTGGTCCGACATCACCAGCACATGGTATTCCCGATTATGGGCCCGCATGGCGGTGCTGAATATATCCTTGATCGTGCCGTCAATCCCCTTTAAACTCCAGTGTGCAAACGCCGAGTCAGGTCCCCTTCGGTGCGCCTGTTCATCATACCCCAGAAAGTTTGCATGTATAATCGGCAGGCCGCGGGCAATATCGGCCTTCACCATAAATCTTATGAGTTCACGCAGAAGGATGCAAATCCCGATACGCGAAAGGGCGAATTTTAATTCCGGGACAATATGGTGACGCCCGAAAATTCCGCGCACACAATCATGCAATGCCAATCCGGTTTCGAGAATCATCAGCCCCGCTATGCGAAACAAAGTAATTATGTGCAGTAAAAGCACAAGCAAAACAGAGAAAGGGTTGGCCTTTTTAAACCAGTTTTCCAGACTCAGAGTTTCTGAGCAGAAACGCGCCTCGTTCGCATCGCCGGCTAAAATATTGGAGTAGGAAGCTCCGGCTTTCAGCAACCCGTCGCCATTCCTCGCCCTGAGCTGCCGAGCCACAAAATGTGCACTGTCGGCATCAAACATGACGCGTTCTCGACCGCTCTCACGCTCGATGAAATTAAAGGAGGGGACGGCCTGCTTCTCGCCGTAAAATAACTCCCCCTGAACGGCCGGGGTGGTGGACGGGACACCGGAATAATTAGAGACGAGATGGTACTCCTCTTGATCAAGTAGTTCCTGCAGAAAGGGCATCCGGCCTTTTTCCAAGGCATTTTGTAACTGGTTGCGGCTGAGTCCGTCGATCTGCAGGATGAGCAGGCCTGGTTCATGGGGTTGGGTAAGGCGTCGGGGTAGTTTGAGAAGTTTAACCGCCCACTGAGAACGACTCAGGTGCCGTCGCAAACGACGGAAAAAAAGTTCAATTCTGATTATCATTTCCGTGCTGTCGTTCAATGCCGCGAACTACAAAAACGGGTCGCGACCAGCCTTCATAATCGATTTTTCTGCCGTGTATGCGCACGCTTTTGTACTCCCATTTATCAAGCTCAATGCGGGGGCTACGCAGGTAGGCTTTCGGGTAAGCTTTATTGCCTCTGACGTCTGCGAGAATATGCGTGGCAAAGGTCGTTTTGCGCTCTTCCAAGGGGATTATCACGCCCATTTGCAAGGGCGCTGTTGCTGGTTCATTCTCGCCTTCTTGGGCAGATTCTTCATCGGGGTTTTCTTGCCTCTGTGGTTCTGTAGGTGTGTCGCTTGCCGTCGCCGCTTTAGTGTCTTCTTCAGCGGAATTTTCCCCTTTTTGGGCTGTGTCGGTTTTCTGGTCCGGCATTAGTTCGGCTTTGACTTGTTCAACCTTAATGAAACGTCTGCTGACCCAGGCAGTCGCGTCGGTTGGCGGTTTTATCGGTTGCCAACCATTGACGAGGTCGCCATTTTTCTCGACGACTTCACCTTTCTCGAGAGTTCCGTAGGCGGAAAACACGACACCCGGTCCGGAGCGTACCCGTAACTCGTCTTCCTTAACAGTCCCGTCCTCGGCTAGTAAATGCGCTGCGCACCAAGCGGTGGCTGTTTCCGGTGCCAAAATTTCAAGCCAGTCTTCGGTTTTAGAGAGAATTGTTACTTCAGCTCCTTGTTTGAGCTTGGCCACGACTTCAAATTTTAAAGCCGGTTTGACGCGAACGTTGAGCTTGTTAGCTGTAACAATCCCCGTTCGCGACTCTTCTTCTTGAGCAATGGCATTAGGACTGCTGAAGACCAGGCCTGTAAACAGCGCAACCAAGGTCAGCATGATAAGGGGTGGGCGAGAATGCTTATGCAACTTTTTTTCTGTCAGGGGTATCATAATAAAGTTGGCTCGTTTGATTATAGTTGTCGGGTTCGAAACATTTTTACGTCAGTTCAGTCATGCAACAAGGCTTGTTGACAGCTCACAGATTCTCGAGAAGAACCAAACGTCCTACGATCATAAGATGACATCATTATTAAATTCATGCAACCGGCCTTGAACTTTTCCTCGATATTTGCTATTGTAAACGCATACAATTTTCACTATTCTCTAATTTTTCAAGAAAAAAGGAGCAAGCTAATTATGCAACGGATTAGGCATTTTTATTGTTTCTCTGTAATCGCAACAACGGTCGTGGTGGTCACCCTTTTCGGCCCGCCGGTAGAAAACTCAAGTTATGCTGCGGACCCCGGCGTTGAGGCAGCTTTAAACCTTCAGAATGCTTTTACGAAAATTGCTGAAGATGCTTCTGACGCGGTGGTTGTAGTTACCAATAAGCAGGTGAACCGGTCGCCGCGGAGTATGCAGCAAATCCCTCCCGAATTCCGGTTTTTCTTTGGCCTTCCTGAGCAACGTGAAGACCAAGAACGGAAGTATGAGGAAGTGCCGCGTCCGGCCGGCCGTGGATCGGGATTCTTTATCGATGAAGCAGGCTATATCGTGACCAATTACCATGTGATAAAAGATCACGCTGCTCTCGAAGTTAAACTCCGAGATGGAAAAGTCTATGACACTGAACGGAATGAAGACTCTATTGAAGTAATCGGTTCCGATCGTGAAACAGATTTAGCCGTATTGAAAATAAATGACCCAGAGCGGGAAGACGATTTCCCGGTTCTTGAATTTGCTGATTCTAAGCAAATTAAAGTGGGGCAATGGGCTATAGCTGTAGGTGCTCCTTTCAACTTTGACCGCTCCATTACGGTCGGTGTGGTTAGTCAAAAGGGCCGCCATGATATGCGCGTTAACACCTATGAAAATTATATCCAAACCGATGCTTCCATCAACCCCGGCAACCCATAATAGAAATGACTGGGATCCTGTTTCCCGAAAAAGAGGCAAAGATCCGCATGTGCGCCGGGTTCACCCGTGTATTTGAGGAGAGCATCCATCACAAAACTTTCGGGAGCATCATCCATAAGCCAGAGAATGCTGCGCGGGGATCTGACCTCCGGCTCGTAATCGCTCTGATCTTTTAAATGCAG
>JAWOEV010000178.1:0-14318 GCA_046482565.1 Lentisphaeria bacterium
ACCGCGTACCAGCGGCGGGTCAAGGAACTGGACCTGTACGACGACCAGGGCCAGTTCCTTGAGCCGCCGCTGGTACGCGGTGTAGAGGAGGACGAGGAGGCGGTTGCGGTCTGTCCGGAGGGGGCCGGTCAGTGCTTGGCCGAAGGCGTCCGGCTCGACGCGGGCGGCCTTCAGTTCCCGCAGCAGGGCGTCGATGGCGCCGACCAGGCCGCGGGCCGAGCGGACCTCGCCGAGCGGGTCGGCGGCCTCGTCGTCCAGGTCGTCGAGGGCGTCGCGAATGACCCGGCGTCGGGCGAGTTCGTGGATGCGGCGGACGGTCCGCCCGGCGGCCAGCAGCAGCCGCTCCTCCGAAAAAACTCGTGCAGGACTTGGGGCAAACAGCAATCGCCATCTTACTGCTCAAACTCCAAAGCCGCTCGAATCAGCGCCATACAACCCTCAGCCGGCACATACTCCGGAAAGCTGTTTCCGGACCCCAGGGCATAACCGCCGCGAGCGGATGAACGCTCCAGCATTGCTGTCGCCCGTTTATACACTTCCTCTGGGGCTTGACGACAGATAAAATCCACATCTATGCCGCCCATAACGCCGATCCTCCCCTGTAATTCTTCATAGGCGGTCTCAATCGGGACTATGGTGTCCTCATAGGAATGCCTTCCGTCAAACTTCATAGCTTCGATCACATCCTCGATAATGTCCCGATAGTTCCCGCAGGAATGGAGGATGACCGCCTTGCTGCTCTCATGGACAGTCTCGACAATGTTTTTGTGCCAGGGGAAAACAAACCGGCGCATGTCCCGGGGGGCAAGCATGGTCTGGGATTTGAATCCCCAGTCATCGTTTGAGATACAGGCGCCGACAGCGCGATGCCCTTTCACGCGCCGATAAAATTCAACCAACCGGGAACCGACCGCTTCAAAAATATCCCCCACCAGTTGCTCGTTATCCATTATCATACAGCTTTCGTTCCACGAGACGGTTTTTTCTTGCCCGTGCTCGGCAAACGAAAACGAGAAATTGGGAAGTTCAATGGTAGCATAGTCATATCCTGCCGCCTCGAATCCTTTTATCTGCAACAGCCAATCCGGGCAATCCACGGGGACGGTCCAATCAAGATGCGCTACCAGCCGCTTGTAGAGTGAATCGTTCATGAACATCTCAAAAAGCGTAGGCCGGTCCGGGACTTCGCAGCGCAAAATCTTCAAAAGATTGTTGAAATCAGGCTTTCGTTTGGGAAGAGGCGTATCAGGCGAAAACTTATTCTTTATTCTCATACCTTTTTTATAAGGTCTCGCACCCCTGTTGGGAGCGTGGGCCTGATACCTTTTCGCGGACGGTCTTACTACAATTATTCGAGAAAGAAAGGGGTGTCTTCGTCTATGCGAATATGTTTTTTTGAAGGCTTGGCTTTAGTCTGCCCTTCAGCCGGTTGCTTATCGGACTTGGCTTTTGGGGTTTCGCCAACCTTTTTTCGGGCTTTAGTTGAGCTTTTTTTTGCTGTGGCCTTTTTATTACCGGCCAACTTTTTTGATTTGCTGTTTGCTTTCTTTCCCGCCTTGCGCTTCGAGTCCTTTTTTACCGCTGCCGCAGTTCCTTTTTCCGACTCTGCCGAGGCCTTGTTCTTTGGCTTCACTTTTCCGGTTACAGAATCGGCTTTCGCTTGCTTTTTGCCCGGAACCCGGGCGGCTTTCGCACTGCGCTCACTCCACTCACGAGCCACATCGGCGCTACCAGCGGAATGCTGCTGACCACCGCCTTGGTCTGTTCCTTGGCTCTTTGCTTCTTCTTTTGCTTTTTTACCGGGGGCACCACTTTCATTGTCATTATCATTCTCCGTATACCCAGAGGAGGTTTCACCCTCTCCAGGTTCCGGGGGGGCAACTGAGCCGCGTTTGATTATGGTAAAACTGGCGATTTTGCGATCGGAAATTTTGAAGCCGCGGGCACCGCGAGAACGCATCTGGACGTCGTCAAGCTCTAAATCCAAGTAAGGGTCAGCGCCTCCTTTATGCTGAAATTCGCAGCGAAGGACCATGCCGTAATTCGTATACACATTTTCAATAATGCAGTTTTTAGGAACGGCCTTATATTCCCGGTTCATGATATAGCTGTCGAGCTTGAAGCGCTTTATGTAGTGCTTACCGGTTTTCTTGTCGCGGTAAATCAGGCAGTAAATTTGATCTTTATCGGCTTTATAAAGGTATTTCACCGGCCCGATATATTCTTTTTCAGGGACCTTAATCACCTTGATCTTACCGTTATTGCGCAGCAGTACCAAGCGATCAAACTCTGTGCATATCAGGGGTTCTTCGTTCTTATTACTACTCTTAACCTGGCTGCCGACGAAATGATTAACCTTGTCGTGACCGACCTTGACATTTTCCAGGGCCACCTCACGGGCACTGATATCTTCAAGTTCTTGGATCTCGGTCCGGCGGGGAAATTGTTTGCCGTACTTTTTGAGCAAGTCTTTGAGGTACTGAATAGTGTAATCGTTGAGATTTTCAAGATTATAATTGACCTGTTCAATCTGCTCCAGAATTTCCTGTAGCTCTTTCTGGTTTTTCTCAATATCAAACCGGGATATGCGCCGGATACGGATTTCCAGCAGTTTGACAATATCATCGTCAACGATATCGCGCTTCAGGCGCTCGCGATACGGTTCCAATCCTTCCCGCACTTCCTGCATAACCTTTTCAAAGGTTTCGGCTTCTTCAATACGCTTGTAGATGCGGTTCTCGATAAATATTTGCGCCAAGGTCTTTTCGTGGAAACTGTCATGCAACCGATCAAGTTCGATTTCCAGCTCCCGCTTGAGGAGGTACAGCAATTTCTCAGTACAGTATCGCAGGATATCTTCTACCGATAAGATTTCCGGCCGGTTCTGACGGATTATGACCATGGAGGTCGATAAGCTGATTTCACAATTGGTATAGGCATATAACCGCTTAATGGTATCTTCGGCGTATATTCCCCGCGGCAGTTTGATCTCAATTTCCGGCTTATCAGTCGTAAAATCATTAATACTGGACAGTTTAAGCTTACCCCGCCGCGCCGCTTCTTCTATCGAACTAATCAGGCTTTCCGTCGTAGATGTGGCGGGGAGTTCACGAATTACCAAGGTCTTTTGGTCCACGGTCTCAATCTTTGCCCGCACTTTGACTTTACCATTACCGTTATCATACTCAGAGGCATCCATAACTCCGCCGGTCAGAAAATCCGGGTAGAGTTTAAATGACTTGCCTTTGAGCGCAGCAATCTGCGCTTTCAGCACTTCGGAAAAATTATGCGGCAGAATGCGCGTGGACATACCGACCGCAATTCCGTCGGCACCGAGCAGCAAAGTGACCGGAATCTTGGCGGGGAGAGTTATCGGTTCGTTTTTACGACCGTCATAAGAGGGTGCATAGTCGGTCAACTGCTTATTGAACATTACGTCCCGCGCGAGAGGCGAGAGGCGGCATTCAATATAGCGGGGGGCAGAGGCGTCATCGCCTGTAAGGATATTTCCGAAGTTTCCCTGTTTTTCGATGAAATATTCTTTGTTGGCGAGAACGACCAGGGCGTTGCCGATGGAGGCGTCCCCGTGGGGGTGGTATTGCATTGTCTGACCAATGACGTTAGCCACCTTGTGGAAACGACCGTCGTCCATTTCCCGAAGCGCATGCAGAATCCGGCGTTGAACGGGCTTCAACCCGTCTTCCAAGTCAGGTATAGCCCGGTCTTTTATAACATATGAAGCATACTCAATAAAGTTCGCCGACATCATATCGCCGAGACTGTCATTCACGAGACTGGCAAAAGGCACGTCACGCCCCTGCCCATTGCCGTTGCCGCCGCCTGTTTCAGCCGCCTCTTCGACCTCGGTTTCGGGATTCTTTTTCGAAGCCTGCGAGGCATCTTTTTTGGGGTCTTGATTGTGCTTTTTAGCGCTCATCGGTTCCTTCGATCAAACCTGCTCAATTACGTTGTCGATAAGATTGTCCATTATGTATTGACGTCTGTCCGGCGTGTTTTTCCCCATAAAAAACTTCAGGAGAGAGGGCACTTCGCGCATAGTATCAACGGTTACCGGCAACAAGCGGATATCAGGGCCGATAAACTGGCCGAACTCCGTCGGCGATATTTCCCCCAAGCCTTTGAACCGTGTCACTTCAGCACTGGCTTTCAGCTTGCGACAGGCCTCGTTCTTTTCCGCTTCGTTATAGCAATAATGCGTTTCCTTTTTATTGCGAACTCGAAACAGCGGGGTTTCCAAGATAAAGACATGCTCGCTGAGGACCAGCTGCTCAAAGAAATTAAGGAAAAACGTTATGAGCAAATTACGAATGTGCAGTCCATCAACATCAGCATCCGTAGCCAGCACTATTTTTTCGTAGCGCAGGTTTTCCAAACCATCCTCGACTCCGAGAGCCCGCATTATGAAGTACATTTCCTCATTATTATAAACGGTGGTCTGCTTCATTCCGAAACTGTTAAGCGGCTTACCCTTGAGCGAAAACACGGCCTGGTTATCAATGTTTCGGCAACTGATCATTGACCCCGCGGCTGACTGCCCCTCGGTCAGAAAAATCATGCTGTCCGCACCCTTCTCGCCATTATCATTCAAGTGGTATTTACAATCGCGCAGCTTGGGAATTTTAAGAGTTGTTTTCTTGGCTTTTTCGCGGGCCTGCTTTTTCACGGCCTGTATTTCTTTGCGCATCCGCTCGTTGTGCGTGATTTTTTCCAATAACTTTTCGGCTACTTCCTGATTCTTGTGCAGATGCGTCAGGACGAAATCCCTTACCTTGTTGACGATATCCGTCCGGATTTCATGGTTCCCGAGTTTATTTTTGGTTTGCGATTCAAAAATCGGCTCTTTGATTTTGACGGCGACAGCGCCGGTGACCCCGTTCCTGACATCGTTAGCGTCCATATTCTTGCCGACGTACTCATTAATCCCTTTCAAAATCCCTTCTCGAAATGCCGATTGGTGAGTACCGCCATCCTTTGTGTATTGCCCATTGACAAAGGAATAAAAGGTCTCGCCGTAAGCGCTAGTATGGGAAAAAGCGAATTCCAAGTGCGGACTCTTGCAATAAATGATGTCATACATCTTTTCCTCGTTGACTTTCTCATCCAAAAGATCGAGAAGGCCATTCCGAGAATAAAATCGTTCACCGTTATAGTAAAGCGAAAGGCCGCTGTTCAGATAGGCATAATTCCATAAGCGGCGTCGAATGAACTTGGGATCAAACTTGAAATGCGGGAAAAAATCTTCGTCGGGGAGAAAACTGATTTCCGTTCCGGAGGGCTCATCGCACTCACCCTCTTCCTCTTCCACCAACTCGCCGGACCGGAAAACGGCTGATTTGAATTTGCCATCCCGGATTGAGCGCACTTTGAACTCGCCGGCCAAAGCATTTACCGCTTTGGTTCCCACCCCGTTAAGACCAACGGAAAACTGAAATACATCGTCGTTGTATTTAGCGCCGGTATTGATCTGCGACACACAGTCAATCACCTTCCCTAGGGGGATGCCGCGCCCGTAATCCCGAACACTGACGCGGGCTTTGTCATCAACCGCAATATCGATTCGCTTACCATAGCCCATGATAAACTCATCAATACTGTTGTCAATGACCTCTTTAATCAAGACGTAAATGCCGTCGTCCGGATGGGTTCCGTCTCCTAGGCGGCCGATATACATACCCGGGCGGGTCCGGATATGCTCGAGTGAACTCAGAGTTTTGACCGTGCTTTCGTCATAACTATGCGCTTTGTGGGCGACCATTTTCAGATCTTTTCCTCGTCATCCATTACATCATTATTGAATTCAGTATCCTTCATGCGATCCTGCTCCACCAAAGTGGAGGGGGTAATCACAGCACCGCACTCCGGGCAGACGCCACCTTCATCATCCACGTCCGAAGTCCGCACGCGACATTCGCAATATGGGCAAACAATAGTATCCATCTTATTATCTCCCTGCTTTTGGGGCCAAGCTTTCCTGCGCCGCCGATACGCGCCGCAAGTAACACAATACTTTACCGTCTAAGAATTACACAGCCTAAAACTTACTCATACCTGTAAAGACATCAGAAATTCAACATTGTTCTGGGTCTTTTTAAGTTTACTTACCAGTAACTCCATAGCTTCAACGGCCGAGACGTCATTGAGAACGCGCCGCAACTGCCAAATACGATCCAATTCGTCCGGATGCATAAGCAGTTCTTCGCGACGCGTACCGCTTTTCTCAATATTTATAGCAGGGAAAACTCGTTTATCAACCAAGTGCCGATCGAGGTTGAGTTCCATATTACCGGTTCCTTTAAACTCCTCGAAAATAACCTCGTCCATACGACTGCCGGTTTCCACTAGGGCCGTAGCAATAATCGTCAGGCTACCGCCTTCATCAATATTCCGTGCCGCACCGAAGAATCGTTTAGGCTTATGCAGGGCATTAGCGTCAACCCCGCCGGAGAGAATACGCCCGCTATGCGGTTCAATAGTATTGTAAGCGCGGGCCAGACGCGTAATGCTGTCCAGCAGAATTACGACATGCCTACCGTGTTCGACCTGCCGTTTAGCTTTTTCGATTACCATTTCCGCCACTTGTACATGCCGTTCCGGCCGTTCGTCAAAGGTAGAATGGACGACCTCACCATGCACGGACCTTTTCATATCGGTAACCTCTTCCGGACGCTCGTCAATCAGCAGCACCATCAATGAGACATCATCGTTATTAGCCGTAATACTGTTGGCCACCTTTTGCAGCAGAACGGTTTTTCCGGTTCTCGGCGCAGCCACAATCAACCCCCGCTGCCCTCGTCCGATGGGGGTTACCAGATCCACTGCCCGCATGGAAATATCATCCGGCTCAGTCTCCAGCATTAAACGCTGTTCAGGGAACAAAGGAGTAAGGTTCTCAAACGGTACGCAGTCACGTTTCCTTTCGGGGGGATCGCCGTTCAGAGATTCAACCTTGAGCAGCGCAAAGAAACGTTCTTTTTCGCGCGGCTGCCGAATCTGGCCCATGACTGTATCACCGGTGCGCAAGGAGAAGCGGCGAATCTGCGAAGGGCTCATATAAATGTCTTCCGGACACGGCATATAGCTGTATTCCGGAGTGCGCAGAAACCCGAATCCGTCCGGGAGCACTTCCAAAACTCCGCCGCCGTACATCAAGCCGCTCTTTTCCGTATTGGCCCGCAATATGGCAAATATCAGGTCATGCTTGTTAAGGCGGCCGACCCCTTCCACACCGAGGTCATTGCCCATGGCGGTAAGTTCCGACATTTTCTTTTTCTGGAGTTCATTGAGATCAATGTTGGGCGCCGTCTCGTCACGCACTTGGCTCTTGTCGTTGTGATGCCGGCCTTTGCCGCTCTGGGCTTTCGACTTCTTTTTGGCGGCTTCGTCTTTCTGTCTATCAGTATTATTATCTTTTGTGTTCTTGGCTGTCATTATCCAACTTTACTCCTGTTTAAATTTTCCTCTTCTTCTTTTTACTCTCTGGCATATCGCCAATTCTTCTTGTCTTTTTAAATTCGATCCACCAACAGTTGCACCTGCTTCTTCACTATCCCCGGCGAACTGTTATTGATAAGTCCGTAATCCGCCCGAGCCATTTTTTCATCCATGGAAATCTGAAACGCCTGCCGCCTTTTCAGCTCAGCAATACCCCAACCGCGGCTCTGCAGCCTTTCTACTTGCGTCAACCGATCACACCAAACCGCTACAGTACAATCAACATCAGAATCCCACCCAGCTTCAAACAATAGCGGTACAGCACAATACAAAGGCCGGTCCAGGGCCATCATCCTCTGCTCGATCGCCTTCTTCACAAACGGGTGTACCAAGTCATTAAGCCACTGCAATTCAGCAGAAGCGTTAAATACCCGATCTGCAAGCAACCGCCGGTTAACACCACCCTCCGCATCCGTCACTTCATCCCCGTAGCGTTCCCGCAACAAGGTGGTTACTGGGGTTCCGGGACGATATAACTCATGAACTGCATCATCAGCATCAAAGACATATTGGTCCAGTTCTTTGAGCTGGTTTAGCACCGTTGATTTCCCAGCGCAAATGCCTCCGGTAATCCCCACTGATAATGCCATAAATAAACTCTCTACTGTAATTATCACATACGAGGAACGGTAAAACCGCGATTTGCCTGACTGCCATCCCTGTATACTACAGGCTTATAGGTATCTTTGAAGGAATCTGCGGCAGATCACGGCCCGCTTTCTATGTCTGAAACCGCGACAAACAGTTCAAAATCAGTTGTCTTGTGAATTGTTCTGAAAGGATGAGAGTTCAATACCCGGCGGCTTGATGATGATAAACTTTTGGCAAGTATTTTGGAGAACATACCCTTGCCTTATACTTTTGTCAAACTGCTTTCATGATTTATTTCAAACTCTTTTAGCTGGGCCGCCGTATACTCCGGCACTGAAGCATGTACCCATACCCCTTCACCGGTTGATTCCTCGTAATTAATCAGGCTGGTACGGTGCAAAAGAGCCACCAAGTCATAGCGCGAATGCGGCACCAGATAGTTGAGCTCAAGCAAATCCCGGTGTAATTCCTCGCCCAAGCGCATCTCAAGCGCTTCAAACCCTTCCCCTTTTCTGGCTGACGTAAAGACCGGCTTACCGAAAAATTTGCGGCACCGCGGCAACGTATAACTATCGCGCACCAAGTCGATTTTGTTGAGAACAATTATGCGCGGTTTATTTTCAGCCCCCAATTCTTTGAGAACCTCGGACGTTGTTTCGTGGTGTTGCCGTATCTCGTCACTGGTAACATCAAGCACTTCAATAATGTAATCCGCTAGGATGGCTTCTTCCAAAGTTGCCTTAAAAGACTCGATTAGGGAATGCGGCAGTTTACGAATAAACCCCACCGTATCGGATATGATTATCTCCTGCCGGTTAGGCAAAACCACCCGCCGGCTGGTCGGATCCAAGGTCGCGAATAATTTGTCCTCGGTGAATACGTTCGAATCGGTCAGGCCGTTCAGCAAAGATGATTTACCGGCGTTCGTATAGCCAACCAACGCCGCCGTCGGCACCGGCTTTTTCAGGCGGCGCTGACGCTGTACGTGCCGTTTGCGACGCACTTCTTCAAGTTCTTTCTTAAGGTGACTGATGCGATCTTTAACCAAGCGTGCATCCACCTCTATCTGCTGTTCACCGCCGCCGCGTAAGCCAGCACCACCGGTAGTTCCGCCACGCTGACGCGACAGATGTGTCCACCGCCGTTTGAGCCGGGGCAGGTCATACTCAGAGCGAGCCAGTGAAATCTGCAACTCCGCAGCCCGCGTCTGCGCTCTTTCACCGAAGATATCAAGAATTACTTCCTGCCGGTCAATTACCGGCATTTTGGCCAGTTTTTCCCAATTCCGCTGCTGTGATGGAGACAGCGGATCATCCAAGATTATAACATCCGCCTTTCGATCACGCGCATCCCGGACAATCTCCTCGGCCTTGCCTGAGCCCAGCAAATACTTCGGCCGAGGATTGGTAAGTTTTATGATTTTTTCTCCGCAAATTCCTATGCCCAGCGTCTCTACCAGCTCCTTGAGCTCGCGCAAAAACTCGCAAGTCTGTTCCTCTGTATCGTCGACATGCCTTACGGCCACCACATAAGCTTTTTCGAAGAAGCGGGAATCCCCCCGCTCATACTGAATTTCGTGAAGGTTCAAACTCTTCTTTCTCCTTATTGTTGCAAAATTAAAAAGCCACGTATTATTCAGGCTGCGACTTGACTACAATCATAGAAAGACTAAATTACCCTTCTTTGGCCCGGGAACTCCTCGGAAATGTACCTGTAGCTCAATCGGATAGAGCGTCTGGCTACGGACCAGAAGGTTGGGGGTTCGAGTCCTCCCAGGTACACCATCTTCTCTGCCTTTATGTGGCGAGGTAGCTCAGTCGGTAGAGCAGGGGACTGAAAATCCCTGTGTCGTCGGTTCGATTCCGACCCTTGCCACCATTTATCCTCTCCAGAATCGAAATTTTCTCGTTTTTACTACCCGTACGGCCAGCTCTCATTCATCTACGACTCCAGCAAAATATCTTGTCAAGGTCAAGCAAGTCAACCCGTCCAGCATGAACAGCCAGAGGGTCAATATCCTCTATGTGGGGCTTCGGGTGTGAACGGCAGGATTCCGAGATCAGTGCCGAGGCGCGCATTAACCACAACACCAGGGTGGTCAGCCCGGCTGTACCTGATATAATAATACGCTAGGCCGGCGATCATTGCCGCATTATCTGTGCAATATTTCGGCGAAGCCATATAAACCTTCCGCCCTTGTTCTTCCGCCTTATCGTGCATGTTGCGGCGTAACGCTTTGTTACAAGCTACGCCACCGCACATCAGTATAGTCGGCGCATTACAAGTGGCGGCTGCATCTAGGGTTTTTCTGGTCAGAACATCAACAATGGCAGCTTGGTAGCCAGCCAGAATGTCATTAAGCCGCTTCCCCTCGGGCCAGCTTTCTTTTACTTTGTAAAGTAGCGATGTTTTCAGGCCGCTAAAACTGAAATTGAAGCGGTTTTCAGCTTTGACCGGCTTGCCCGATCCCCCCGTCAGGCCGCGCGGGAACTCAACCGAACCCGGATTGCCATCGGCCGCCAAACGGTCAATAACGGCCCCCCCCGGGTATCCCAGTTCGAGTATTTTCGCAGCCTTGTCAAAAGCTTCTCCGGCCGCATCGTCCAGGGTCTGTCCCAAGATCTGGGCGGTGCCATTGCTGTCAATCCGGCAGATTACTGTATGCCCCCCCGATACCACCAAGGCAATAAGCGGGAAAAGCTGCTGGTCCTCAAGTAATTCGGGGTTTTCAATAAAACAACTGTATATGTGTCCGAGGAAATGATTTACACCGACGACCGGGATACCGCTGCCCGCAGCGATTCCCTGGGCATATGACACGCCCACAAGAAGAGCAGGAATCAAGCCGGGGTTCGCAGTTACACCGACCGCCTCAATCTCAGTGATATCAAGCTTGGCGTTGCGCAACGCTTTATCCGTAACAGTACTGATATTTTTGAGATGCTGACGAGCGGCAAGCTCTGGAACTACCCCCCCGTAATCGGCATGCAGATCAACTTGCGAAGAGACAACGCTAGTTTTTACATCAATACCGTCTTCTACGATCGCCACAGCCGTTTCATCGCAACTGGTTTCAATTCCTAAAATGCGCATCGCTATTTTTGCTTTTAACCCTTTTATTCAGCCAGTGCTTTAAATTTTTTGTGACTGCGAAGTGCTTCTAAGGCGCGGGCCAGTTGGGGGTCATTCTCTGGATCAAGCTGGCGGTCGCCGGACATTTTAGCCTGCCGCTCAATCAATTTGCGCAACTCTTCTTGCGATAACTTTACCAAAATGTCCGGGGTAATCCCTTTATCGTGAATCACCCGCTTGCTCGGCGTATAATACTTGGCTGTCGTAAGCCGTAACGCACTCCCGTCCGGCAACTTGATGATATTCTGCACCGACCCCTTGCCGAAAGTGGTATTGCCAACCAGAACCGCCCGCCCATAATCCTGGAGGCAGCCACTGACAATCTCGGCGGCGCTGGCTGAACCCTCGTTTACCAAAATTATGATCGGTACTTCGGGCCAGCGACGCCCGTTATCAGTAAAGTATTTCTGCTTCTGCGAAGGTTGCCTGCCAATAGTGGAAACCACAAGTTTATCCGGCTTGAGAAATAAACTGCCAACTTCCACCGCCGCGTTCAACAATCCCCCAGGGTTATTTCGCAAGTCAAGGATAAGTGAAGAAAATTCCTTATCATCAAAGTCCTTTAGGACAGTCTCTAGGTCAGCGGCTGTGTTTTCATCAAACTGAGTGATTCGCACATATCGAATTCCCCCGCCAAAGTCATGTGCCCCCCTAACGCTTTTTACCTCAATGATCGCCCGTTCAATCGTCATTTCTAAGGTTTCATCAGTTTCAGGCCGGTAGATTTTCAGCGTCACCTCAGTCCCCGGCTTTCCTTTCATCTTCTTGACAATTTTTGTCAATGGCTGGTCGCTGATGTTTTCACCGTTTATCGCCAGAATCTGATCACCCGCCGCCAGGCCGACGCGACTGCCCGGTGTACCTTCAATCGGGGTAACAATGGTCAGCTTCCCCTCTTTCATCGTCACAACGACTCCCAGCCCGCCAAATTCACCTTCGGTAGTCTCCCTGATTTGCTCAAACTGATCCGGTTCCAGAAAGCTGCTGTGCGGATCGAGCGAGGATACCATACCGTGCATGGCATTGTAGATCAGGTTCTCATAATCAACTTTTTCCGGGTCGACATAGTCCTGCTGTATAAGATGCAGAACCCGCATCATTATACCAACTTTCTCAAAGGCCTCAGTCTGTTTTTGCGCGTTTTTTTCCTGCGCATAAACGGTATAACCGATTGCTAGGTTAACAGCCAGAGCGCAGGTGAAAATCACATACAAAACGCGCTGATTAATATTTAACTTTAACTTCACGATATTACCCGCTTATTTTTTTTAACAAGTACGACGATATCTCGTCAACACTGACACGATCCTGCCCCATCGAATCCCGATCCCGAACAGTTACGGCATTATCCTCCAGCGAATCAAAATCGAAGGTAACGCAGTATGGGGTACCAATCTCATCCTGCCGACGATAGCGTTTCCCTATACTGCCGCCGTCATCATATTCAGTCCGGAAAGCGTCCTGCAGTTTGCGATGCACATTACGCGCCTTTTCATTGAGCTTTTTACTGAGCGGTAGTACCGCAACCTGGACCGGGGCTATCCGGGGATGCAGACGTAAAACTATGCGGACATCCTCAGACTTACCTTCTTTTTGGGTCTCTGCCAAATCTTCATCATAGGCATTGGCCAACAGCGCCAAACACATACGGTCCAGGCCACAGGATGTCTCCACCACGGTCGGGTGAAATTTCTCATTCCTTTGCTGATCATGGTATTTCATATCTTTGCCGGAATACTCTTCATGCCGTGACGTATCCCAGGTACCACGATGGTGAACGCCTTCAAGCTCACCCCACCCGAAAGGAAATTCAAATTCGATATCCAGTGCGGCTTTGGCGTAGTGCGCCAGATCTTCGTGCTCATGTATACGCAATTTTTCCGCCGACACCCCCAGGGATTCCGTATAAAACGCAAGTCTTTCCTCGCGCCAGTATTCGAACCACTCCATCGCTTCTTCATCTCGGCAGAAAAACTCCATTTCCATTTGTACAAACTCACGCGACCTGAAAGTAAAGAAACGCGGTGTCACTTCGTTACGGAAGGCCTTCCCGATCTGCGCAATCCCGAATGGAAGTTTTTGACGCGAAGCAATCTGGACAAGCGGGTAGTCAACAAAAATAGGCTGGCATGTTTCGGCTCGTAAATAAGCCGTATGGTCTTCATCAAATATCGGTCCCACGAAAGTCTTCATCATTAAATTAAACTCACGCGGTTCAGTAAGATTCCGCGACTGACAGGCCGGACAAACAGAAGGGTCCTCCATCTGATCCACTCGATGACGCCTCTTACACTCATTGCAATCAACCATCAAGTCCGAGAATTTTTCCAAGTGGCCGGAAGCCCGCCACACTTCCGGGTGACATATCACGGTTGAATCCAGACCAACCACATTATCCCGGTTCTCAACCATATACTTCCACCAGAGCTGCTCCACAGCCCGGCGCATGGTAACTCCGTAGGGCCCATAATCCCAAAACCCGTTTATCCCCCCGTAAATCTCCGAGCTTTGAAAAATGAACCCCCGCCGTTTGCAAAGCGAAACAAGCTTATCCATGGTGGCCTTTTGTGTTGGCTGAGTTGCACTAGCGCTAGCAGTCATAAATATCTCTCGATTTTTTGATTTATCTCCTGAAAAAGCAGGAGATCTCTTGCGGTTTTAAAAAAAATATGACATTAAGTAAAATAGCACGCCGCAGCCGCCTGGTAAAGGTCAGTCCAATCTTATTAGGTTGGAAGTGCTGATAAGAATGAAATAAAGATAAATCATAAATCAATAAAGGGACAGGCTTTTTAATTTGACTGCAGTATTTATGCTGTTATTATATTTTTTATCGCTTATATAAATTCACTATAGACAAAGGATAAAGTTATGCGGGGACCTCGGATTCGGAATGACAGGGAGAAGGGTTATTTTCATTGCTTTAACCGGACGGCCGGCTGGCGGGGGGACGAGTTGTTCGGGGAGGTTGATCGGGAGAAGCTTTTCCGGCTGGCGGAGTGGCTGCAGGAGTTTTATGCGATTGAGGTTATCAGCTTTGTCTGTATGGCTAACCACTGGCATGCGGTAGTTTGTACGTATCC
>JAWOEV010000222.1:0-15512 GCA_046482565.1 Lentisphaeria bacterium
TTTTTGATTTGCTGCTGGGCGATTATTTTCGTCCGCAGGAGATCAGCGGCGAGCATCTGGGTTGGCTGGGGCTGGCCGGGGCGCTGGCTCTGCTGGCTTTGTTTGTTTACTTTCTCATTAAGGACTGGCGATTCTGGCTCTGGGAAAGAACGCAGCAGAAGGCTGTCGGGGAGGAACGCAGTGAGTTGAAGGTCGAGGGGATGACTTGTGAGGGATGCGCCCGCAACGTTCGACTCGCGGCAAGCTCACAGCCGGGGGTGGGAAAAGTCGAGGTCGACCTCGAAAACGGGCGGGTTGTCATCCACGGTCACGGTTTCCGGCCGGAATATATCCGGGAAGCGATTGAGGAGGCCGGTTATACAGTGACAGAAGTCAGTCCCAAGCAAAAGTGATTGGCGAAAACGTGCAAGTTTATATGGAGGGAATCATGAACATGGAGCACCTAAGGGTCAGCAAAGAAAATTCTGCGTTGTTGCTGGTGGATTTGCAGTCTGATTTCTTTCCCGGCGGGGCTCTCGCGGTCAGCGGCGGTGATGAGATTCTGCCGGGCGTAAGAGAATTGATGCAGAGTGAAAAATTCGGGATCCAAGATTCAACATTATTCCTTTCAAGGACAGAGCGCTGGCGGTTTTGAGGCAAAGGAACACAAGGATGTTTTTATCGTGCCTACATTAAAGAAAGACATAAAATTAGCGGCCGGTTTTCTGCGCACTGACCAGTATCAACTGACCATGGCGCAGATGTATTACCGCCTGGATTATCACGAGCAGATTGTCCAGTTCGACCATTTTTTTTCGTCAGTACCCGGATTACGGTTCGCATCGGGCGGGGTATTGTATCAATTATCATGTTTCAATCAGTTCCCGGCTCTGGTAGGACTCGACCAGCTGCAGCGCTTCTCCCGAGCGAGTTGTCTTCATGCGAAAAAAAACATAATAAGGACAACATAACCCGGATAAATATTATACAAGGCGCTGATTGGCACTACATCGCTAAAAAGAAGCTTCTGTTGTTGCAAGTCAATGACTTACACAAAATTTCTCAAAATTTTCTTTTAGCCCGAATTTCTGCGAAAGTCGGGCTAGGTTGCGTACCTGCTTTCCCGGTTTTTTTGTGCCCGAAGCATTGCAAGGATTGAAATAATCTGCTATAATAAATACTTGGGCTAAGATGGTAGTCCTTTTCCGTTTGTTATGTTTGTTGTATAGCGGTATATGTCTAAAAAATAGGGCAAAAAAGGAGCCCAAAAATGTTTACTTTTCTCTTAATGATAATTGCCGGTGGTGTGGCGGTGTATGGATTAGTACAGGAAAAAAAGGGCGCGGAATGGGGACGGCCGCTGGCGGGCGTGGCAGCGGCAGTGGCTCTTGTACTTGCCTTGTTCAGTATATTTTCCGGAGGTGGTCCGGATGGTGAGAAAATTCAAAAGAGTCAAAATGTTTTCAGGAAGATAGCCGGTGAAAAGATGGGCCAGTATATCGCTGAAAATTTTGCCGGTGCCGACGTCGTGGCTGTCGGCGGCATAGATTTTTCCGGCCTACCCGAGAAATTTGCCCGGGAATATACGGGAATGGAACAGAGCTGGGAAGGGTATTTTGATGGCTTTAAGAAGGGGATAGATGATGAAGTCAACTTGCTTGATGTCGTACGATTGCCGGTCCCGGAGCAAGCCAGGGAAAGTATAGCAGCAGCTGCAGAGTTAGCTAAAAGTGAGGGGGAGGATGAACAGGTCTATCCGGAGGATACTTTATTAATGCCGGGAATAGAAGATATGTACAATCCGGAGAATTATAATAAAGCATTAAAACCTTACTTGAAAAAAGCGGACGTTATAGTGGTATTGACTCAGCTCCCTTATCAAGTGGAAAGATTGTCTTTGTGGGATATGGCATCACCGCCCAAGTTGGCTCTGATGCCGGGCAGCAGGCTGTATGAACTTAAAAAGGCGATTGCCAAGGGGTATATCGTCGGGGCGATTACTTTTAAACCGGGGGGGGACTACCGAGACCTTAAAGTGCCGGGTGATTTGGAGGAGGCTTTTGACAAACGTTACGTGCTGGTTACCCCGGATAATGTAGAGGCCATGTCATCGGAGTATAAAAACCTTTTTTCGGAGTAAAGGCCACTGGAAGACTCGAAAACAATATGGATAATTGCTGGCGAGTCTTCCGGTGACGCGTACGGTGCAGGCCTTACCAGAGAGCTTAAGGATTTGTATCCCGGCCTTAAAATCGGGGGCATGGGAGGAGTAGCTATGCGTGAGGCCGGTGCTGACCTGCTGGTGGATTCTTCAGATCTCGGGGTGGTGGGATTCGCCGAGGTTTTCAAACACCTCCCGACTTTCCTGAAAATCTTTCAGCGGCTGGTGAAGCAGGCGCGCGTTGAGCGCCCGGCTGCCGTTGTCCTGATTGACTATCCCGGATTCAATCTTCGATTTGCCGAAAAAATGCACAAGCACGGGATCCCTGTGGTTTACTACGTGAGTCCGCAGGTTTGGGCTTGGGGCAAGCGTCGCATCCCAAAAATGGCTCGCGTGATTGACAAGATGCTGGTGCTTTTTCCCTTTGAAACCGAGGTTTTCAAATCTACAACTTTGGACGTTGAGTTTGTCGGCCATCCCCTGGTTGAGTTGCTGGAGCCGTATCGCTGTTTGCCGCAGCATAAAGATGAAAATTTGGTTTTATTGTTGCCGGGCAGCCGGATAAACGAGGTAAAACGGTTGCTACAGCCGATGCTGGACACTGCCATCCGGGTTAAATCGGAACACCCTGAGAAACATTTCGTTATCCCTGCTCCCGGCGAGAAGCTCTATAATTTTATTGTCGATTTTCTGCAGGACCGCAGTTATGATGATGGGCCGGAAATAAAAGTTGTCAGGGAATCAGCTCGTCAATGGATGGGGAGGGCGGACGCTGGCATTGCGGCCAGCGGTACTGTCACTGTCGAAGCAGCCATTCTGGGGTTGCCTCTGGTTGTGGTTTACAAGGTTCATTGGCTGACTTATAATTTTGCGCGCCGGTTGGTCAAAGTGCCATATTTCACCATGGTCAACCTAGTTGTCCAACGGGAAGTGTTCCGGGAATTTTTGCAGGGGAATGTCAAACCGGACGTTCTTGCCCCGGCCCTGGAGTCCATCTGTAGCGGCGGTGTGGACAGGGCCTTCACCGAAAAAGGAATGCAAGAGGCTCTCAAGGCCTTAGGGGGGTATTCGGATGTTTCCCGGAATACAGCCGTGAAAGTGCTGGAAACGGCAGGCCTGAAAGAAACCGCTTCCGGTACCTCTGCCTGATTGCATACGGCTGTTTTCCCTTACCTTTAACCCGAACCTCTACTCCGAATAACTGGGTTTGGTACTTAACTGGAATAATTCGCGGTATATATCCCGAATTATTCCAGCTAAGTACTAGGCGCGGAGCGGTAATGTTCCGGTGAAATATTGCGCTATGGGTATACGCTGATTATAGTTCTTCAGTCAAGCGTTTTGATATAAAGGCGAAAAAGGAAGTTTGGACATGCGTATCGCAGTGCGGGGTAGAAATCTGCAGGACTTGATACCCCTGCTGGAGCCTTACCAGGTTGAAATTGATGAAGAGGCTCCGGAGCTGGTAATATCCTATGGCGGGGACGGTGCCCTGCTGGGAGCCGAGCGCGAATTTCCCGGGGTGGTCAAGTGTCCTATACGGGATACTCGGTCGACTCTTAAATGCCCCAGGCACCACGAAAAAGACATTCTGAAGTTATTGTTTGCGGGAAAACTTTCTGAGACCCCCTTGACGAAGGTTAGCGCGCAGCTTGACGATCAAGTGGTGTGCACCGGATTGAATGACATTGTCATTAACCGCCTCATCATAGCCAGTGCGTTGCGCTACCGGATTTGGCTTGACGAGCAACTCTATGCACACCAGATTGTGGGAGACGGCCTAGTGGTCTCGACGCCTTTCGGCAGCACCGGTTATTACCGGAGTATTACGCACAGTCTTTTTCATCTGGGACTGGGGTTAGCTTTCAATAATTCAACCGAACCGGTTAATCACCTCGTAATTGAGGACAACCGCGAAATCAGGGTGGAAATATTACGCGGTCCGGCGGTGCTTATTGCCGACAACGATCCAGTGGAGCATGAAATTTCGAAAGGCAGTAGCATCAAAATTTCACGAGCGCCGGGCAACGCCAGAATTATGGGGCTTGATCTGTTCAGGTGTCGAGAGTGTTACCGGCTCCGGCATCATCATATGGATGATGACTTGGCTGTTGCCGGGTACTCATACGGTGCAGGACAAAGGTAATGATAAAACAACCTGTATTTAACAAGACACGATAATGGCAATTAAGGAGGAATAATATGATAAATTCGGTGCTGGCTTTGATCGGTGTGTTGCTTGTTTCATACGTGGTTGGCAGTATCCCGTTTGGGCTGATTATCGGCAAGCTCAATGGCGTTGATATTCGGAAGCGCGGTAGCGGCAATGTCGGTTCCACCAATATCACGCGAACGATTGGACGCGACTGGGGCATGGCCTGTTTTGCGCTTGACTTCTGCAAAGGCTTGGCGCCAGTAATCTTAGCCCGCAATGCCGTCAGCGGCATGGGAACCATGCCGGCCATATTAGCGGCGGCGGCGGCGATTGCCGGGCATATCTGGCCGATTTTTCTGAACTTCAAAGGTGGCAAAGGAGTTTCTACCAGCCTCGGTGCCTTGATTGCCTTGGCACCATTTCATGTGATTATCTGTGCTACCGCATGGTATTTGGTATTTCGCCTGACGCGGTATGTTTCCGTAGCGAGCATAGTTGCTGCCCTGGTTTTGCCGCTTGCAAGCTTGATCCTGGCCACGCAGGTAGAGACAATCATTCTCCTAATAGTGGTTGCCGCCTTGATTATTTTCCGGCATAGGAGCAATATTGTCCGGTTGCTGGAGGGAACTGAAAACCGCTTTGAACGATCGGAAAGGAACGAATAAGATGAAAATTACGGTTCTGGGTGACGGTGCCTGGGGAACAGCCCTAGCGCTGGTGGCCTTGCAAAACAAGCATGAAGTGCGCCTTTGGGGCGCCTTCCCCGATTATATCGACCGGATGCGTCAAACGCGGCGCAATGAACAATTTATGCCGGGGGTAGCTTTGCCGGATGAATTGACTTTGGAGGCCGATTTAGCGGCCGCCGTAAAAGATGTCGAGCTGGTTATCGGTGCAGTTCCGGTACAGTATATGCGGGGAATGCTTGAGCTGGCAAGAGCAGTGAATTTTCCCGCGGATGCCGTGTACGTCAATGTTGGCAAAGGAATTGAACTTGATAGCCTTATGCGCCCCTCTCAGCTAGTTTTTGAGTATTTGGGCGGGGGCACACAATACATCGCCCTTTCGGGGCCGAGTCATGCCGAAGAGGTTGTCAAACATGTCCCGACTGCCGTGGTTGTGGCTGGCACCCGCCCGGCTTCGGCGGCAAAAGTCCAGCAGGCCCTGATGAATGACAGTTTCCGTATTTACACGTCTGAAGATGTGACCGGCGTTGAGCTCGGCGGTGCCCTGAAGAATGTATACGCGGTCGCTGCGGGTATCTGCGACGGAATGGGATTGGGCGACAATTCCAAGGCGGCTATGATTACCCGGGCGATTGCAGAGATGGGCCGTTTAGGCAAAGCCCTGGGGGGGGCTCCTGAAACATTTGCAGGCTTGAGCGGTGTCGGCGATCTTATCGTGACTTGTGTCAGTCGCCACAGTCGTAACCGGCATGTGGGTGAAGCTTTGGGACAGGGGCGAAAACTGGATGAAATTCAGGCGGAAATGGGCAAGACGGTGGCCGAAGGTGTTAAAACGACGAAAAGCGCCAGCGAATTGGCCCGCAGCAAAAATGTCTCAACCCCAATAATAGATGAGGTTTACGCGACCCTTTATGAAGGCAAGGATCCGCGGCAGGCCGTTCAGGATCTGATGCGTCGTGAACCGAAACCTGAAAACCCGGTGGCTTAGCGGTTTGCTGGACTTAGCTTTACCCCGTCTGGAAAGGATTTCGCCGTTGTTTTGAGTTCAAATGCCGCCACTGGGCTCGACCTCCGCCTAGCCCGACTTTCGCAGAAATTCGGGCTAAAACAAAATTTTTGAGAAATTTTGTGTCATAAGTCGTTGCATTGCAACAAAAGTAGCTCCATTTAAGCTATGTAGTGCCACAAGAAATCCGGTCGTTGCGGCGCAACGACTTATAGCCCAAGTTGCGAAACTTGGGCTAGGCGGAAGAGAACGTTCGGGAAACGGGCGGCCAAAATGCCTATTCCGAACTTTCGCACCACTGCCGCAAGAACAGTGGAGGCGGAATTCCCTTTCCGCAGCGGGTCTAAATAAAAGGTGAATAGAATGCGAAAAGTTATTAACGGTAAATTCCCGGCGTTCATGACGGCTCTGGCAGTGATCGGATCGCTGGGTTTGCAGGTTCGAGGCCAGGAGGTCGCTGAGAATGAGGGAAGCGCTAATAAGGCGCGTCCGAAAGCGCCTTTTATGGAAATCAAACGTCTGCCGAATGGCGATATCGTCCTTGGTAAAATCACTCTGCATCGTGAGGCTCGAGAGCTTTCGTTCCCGGCAGAAGTTAACCAGAAAGGGGGTGGGCTTGAGGTGGTGATAGCCCAGCCTGACGGGCGGCTTCATGAGAGCTTGCTGCGGGCGGATGTCAGCGGGTTTCGCTTACAGACCATGCTCTTACTGCTGGGCTTGAATAACGGTTCGCGCCGGCCTGATGAAGAGGTGCATCAAGGAGATTTGGTTGATCTTGATATTCAGTGGAAAAACGAGGCAGGGGAAAAGGTGCGGGAACCGGTGGAAAATTTTATATTCAATCGTACCGAAGGGCGAATCATGAAGCGTATCGGTTGGGTTTTTGTCGGTTCGGAAATTCGGGATGAGATGTTTATGGCTGATGCCGAAGGGAATCTGGTTATCATCTATTCCGTCGGCAGTACAGTTTTGGATATCCCCGGTAAAGCCGGGCTTGATGACACTATGTTTGTAGCGTATAAAGAAAAAAAAGAACCGCAAGTTGGCGCGGCGGTCACAGTGTTTATAACTCCCCGCCGACAGGTAAAGGCAAAGTAGTATACCCATGGATTTTTTTGAAATAAAAGGCGGCCTTCCCCTCAAGGGAACCGTAACCGCAGCCGGTAATAAGAACGCAGTGTTGCCAATGATTGCGGCCGCCCTGCTCACGGATGATAAAATTTACTTGTCGAATGTGCCGGACATCGGTGATGTGCGGACCATGCTCAAAATAGCGGAGTCATTAGGGGCGACAACGGAATATGACCCAGCTGCAAATTGTTTGTCTATCCAGGCGTCTTCGGTTGATCAATGGGTGGTACCGCGCAAACTGTGTCGGGAGGTTAGAGCCGGTATTTTATTCGCCGCGCCGCTTTTGAGTCGCACCGGTCATGCCCAGATGGCCCCGCCTGGGGGGGATGTAATTGGCCGGCGCCGTGTGGATGCGCATTTTGCCGGGTTAAAGACGCTGGGGGCTGAGATTGCGGTTGATCGGGATATTTCGTTCACCTGCCCCAGCGGTTTTGACGGAGGGCCGGTATTTCTGCCGGAGGCCAGTGTTACCGCGACTGAACAAACTATGTTGGCGGCAGTCTCGGCCAAGGGACGAACAGTTATTCGCAATGCCGCTTGCGAACCGCACGTCGACGACCTTGCTCGCCTTTTAGGTAAAATGGGCGCGAAGATTGCCGGGATCGGCACGAATGTTCTTGTTATTGACGGGGTGGAAAAGCTGCAGGGCGCTCGGCATAAAGTGGTGTCGGACCATACCGAGGCGGGAAGCTTTCTGGCTCTGGCCGCGGCGACGGGGGGCGAGGTGACGGTTACCGGTGTTGATCCTGACCACTACCGAATGATGCAAATTGTCTATCAAAATCTGGGTATTGAGTTGCAGTTTTTCGAAGACTCTGTTACGTTGCCAGCCCGTCAGTTACGGCAGATACAACCTGACCCGCGGGGCGGCATCCCCTCCATCGATACAGGGATTTGGCCGCAGTTCCCATCGGACCTTATGAGTGTAACTATCGTTTTGGCGACGCAATTAACCGGAACGGTAATGTTTTTTGAGAAACTTTATGAAAGCCGCATGTATTTTGTGGACCGTTTGATAGCCATGGGAGCCAACGCGGTAATTTGCGACCCCCACCGGGTAGTCGTGTCCGGCCCCGCGAAACTTCAGGGTATTCAGTTGAGCAGTCCGGATATTCGGGCCGGTATCGCCTTGCTGGGAGCTGCCTTGTGTGCCGAGGGAACCAGCGTTATTCGTAATATCCGCTTGATTGACCGGGGATATGAAAATATCGAAGCCAAGTTGTGCAGTCTCGGAGCTCGTATTGAAAGGCGCAGTATGATTACGGATGAATGACACGCATACAACTGAACAGAGTCAGAAGCAGGTTGAGAGTCTGATCCGCCAAGAACGCTGGCAGGAGCTCTATCGGCGTCTGAAGAATATGGACCCCGCTGATACTGCCGACCTGTTGGAAGGGGTTGGCAGTGACAAGCGCGAAACCGTGTTTGCCATGCTTGATCCGGCCACAGCTTCAGACGTACTGGTTGAACTCGAGCCTTCTTACATCGATGATCTCATTGAAGACATGGAAGCGCTCAAACTTGCTCGTATAGCGGATGAGATGGCACCTGATGATGCGGCGGATTTTATCGGGGACATGGACGAGGAATTGCAGCCGCGCGTCTTGGCTCAAATGAAAGCCAGCGACGAGATCCGTGACCTTTTGGAGTATAAAGAGGATTCAGCCGGTCATATTATGACCACTGAGTTTTGCTCAGTGTCGCCGGATTATACGGTCAAAGAAACCCGCGAAGTCTTGATGCCCCTGGAGTTGACCGATCCCGTTCTTAATATTTACGTGGTCGATGATCCCAGTGGAAGGCTGGCCGGTATTGTCAACCTGCAAACCCTTTTCACAAGCCCTCCGCAACAGAGAGTTAAGGAGATTATGGAAACCGACTTTGTCTGTTGTTATGCTGACGAAGATCAGGAAGAGGTGGCCCGTAAATTTCGCAAGTACGATGCTTGGGTAATGCCTGTGGTTAATCGGTCTCTGAAAATGCTGGGACGGATTACGGTTGACGATATCATCGATGTTATGCGGGAAGAGGCAGACGAGGATTTGGCGTTCATGGTGGGGGCACCGGATATTGAAGCTGAAACAGCTTCACCTCTGCAGATTGCCCGCCTACGCCTACCGTGGTTGTTGATTACGATGGTAGCCGGTTTGGTCAACAGCATTATTATTAAATCTATGCTGAATGTTACCGATATTGCGGCGATAGCCATTTTTGTACCGGCCATTATGGCCATGGGTGGGAACACCGGCATCCAGTCGTCGGCTGTTGCTATACGCGGTATTGCTCTCGGGTACAAGACCTACAGCCGGCTGGTGCCGATTGTCGGCCGCGAGATACTGGTCGGGGCGGCCCTGGGAATTGTCTGTGGCACTGTGACCGGTCTCCTAGTTGTCAATGCGCTCACCTTTAGCGGGGTTGAACTGGGTGGGCCGTCGGCGGGCTCGCTTGCCCTGACGGTGGGGGTGGCCATGGGTAACGCCATGGTTTTTGCAACATGCTTCGGAGCCGTCGTACCGTTGCTTTTGAATCGGTTGGGCATCGACCCGGCGGTTGCCTCAGGCCCGTTTGTGACTACTGCTAATGATTTGTCTGCCTCGCTTATATATTTTCTGACTTGTGTTCTGTTTCTGATGTAGACACAAAAAAAGGACGGACTTTCCGGTTCATGATTCATTTTGAAAATAAACCTACATCATATCATCTGGCGCTTCTGATCCTGGGCACCTTGATCCTTTTTCTTTTTCTCGGTAGCCGCGTGCTTTCTTCGGACGAAGCCACCGTCGCTCTGGCCGCCCAGCAGGCCGTCTATAGTCAGTCATCGGTGACCGAAATAATCAAGATGCTGGAGCTGGATACATACCCGTTGCCAGCTCGCTTAATTGAGCTTGGCAGCCTGCTGTCCGGTGGCTTTAATGAGTGGAGCGTGCGACTGCCGGGAGCTCTCGCACTTTTCCTGACGGGGGTGCTGGCCTTTGTCGTTGCCTTGCGCAAATTTGGTTTGCATGCGGCGGCCATAGCGTTTGGTGTTGTCTGTATATCCCTCCCGGGAGTACAGGCCGCTCGGGGCGGGGCGGGCAGTCCAATCGCGGCGGGGCTGATTGTTGCCGCTTGGTTTGGCTGGTTCTTTTTCGGTTGGGAGCGTAAACGTTGGATATTTGCCTGGTGGAGTTCGTTGCTACTGGTGTTGATCGCCACCCTGTATTTTGGTTGGTTGGCGTTCCTGTTTTTTTACCTGCCGCTGTTTTTGTTGCGCCGTCCATTACGCCCTTGGCCCTACCTAGCCTCAATCAGTCATACTCTACCGCTGGCCCTAGCGCTGACGGTTTTTGCTTTCTGGTCGTTCGGCATTCAGGCGGGGGCTTTGCCTCTTGTGCATCTGGATGCAGCATTTCGCCTTTGGGAATCCCCTGATTCCTATGGGTGGCGGTTGTTGACGTTTCCGGTTCACTGTGGCCTGCTTTTCCTGCCTTGGACGTTTTTTATATGGCCGGCTTACTGTGCTGCCTTTCATCGTCTGGAAAAAGAGCGCACGTTTATCCACTTTTTACGCAGTTTAATCTTGCCGATTTTACTGATGGCTTGGTTGATTCCGGTTTTTAAGCCTGGTCATCTCCTGCTGCTTTTAGTGCCTGGCGCTATCCTGTGCGGGGTCCATTATGAAATATTGATCAGGCGCCATAAAAACAGGCTACAGCAAATGGCCCGCACGGTTGCGGTTCTCGTTGTCGCGCCAGCGCTAATAGCATGTCTGGTGCTGATTATGCATGTTCTTGGAGTGGTTGTCATTGCCGGTCTGTCTTTTGTGTGGGCAGTTGTCGGTTTGTGTCTAGCCACTGCCGGCGCGGTTTTGCTAATCGCCTTTTTCTATAAGCAAAGCGAGTTGCCGATCTGGCTGCAGACCATATCGCCGCTGGTGCTTTTGGGTATTTTTCTGGCCACCGGCTGGTTGCTGCCATACTCGGCGTTAGCAAATCGCGAAAAAACTGCCGGCCGTGCCTTGGCTGCGAATGTGCCCCCCCGGGCAATGGTGTATTTAATCTCTGAAAAGGAAATCCCTGAAATTTGGTTCTATTTGCAGAGAACCTTTGAAAAGGTTGAAAATGCTGAAAAATTGCCGCGCGGGAAACAGGTAATTTATGTGCTCGGCGGCAGTCGACCGCCAATTCAGGAAACTCGCAACTGGGAAGCCGTGAGCGGGGGCTGGGCGACCAGTTCGTGCAGTTTGCTGCGGTTTGAGCAAGACGAAGTCGAGGGGGTGTGGGGAACCATCACCAGCGACTGCATATCGCCCCCGGATGAACCAGACAAAGTGCTGAGGATGTATCGCGGCACCAGGAAAGAACTCAGTCCTAATATAGAAAACCCTGCTGAATGACTTTGATAACTATAAAAAACCTGAATTTTAATGAGTTGCGCCAGTGGTTGACTGATAACGGACAACCCGCCTTCCGCGCTGAGCAAGTATTCAACTGGCTGTATCGCAAGTGGGTGGTGGATTTCAACGCGATGCGCAACATCCCGAAATCGTTGCGCCTGCTACTGGATGAAAACTTTACGGGCTGTAGTCTTGAACTTGTCGATACCCAATTAGCTTCGGATGGGACGGAGAAATTTTTATATCGCCTGCAAGACGGCGAAAAAATTGAGACGGTGCTTATTAAAGCCCGGGACCGCCGGACCGTATGCGTCAGCACCCAAGTGGGTTGTCCGGTACGGTGCAGTTTCTGCGCCAGCGGCAAAGGCGGTTTGGTGCGTGACCTTCAACCCGCTGAAATTGTTGATCAGGTTGTTTTGGCCTGCCGGCATTTTGAGGAGCGCGTCAGCAATATTGTTATCATGGGCATGGGCGAGCCGTTATTGAACTACCGAAATTTAGAAAAAGCGCTTGATTTAATTGATGCTCCGGAAGGCTTAGGGATCGGGGCCCGCCGTATAACCGTTTCGACCAGCGGTATCCCCGGGGGGATAAGACGTTTAGCAAATTCTGGACGGCAGTGGAATTTGGCGCTTTCATTGCATGCTACAACGGATATCCAGCGAGCTCGCCTTATTCCGGCCCCTTACCGGTACCCGCTTCATGAAATCCTGGAGGCCTGCCGGTATTATTACAGTCAGACTAATCGCATGGTGACTTT
The DNA here is from genome assembly GCA_046482565.1 of Lentisphaeria bacterium. Lineage (GTDB taxonomy): Bacteria > Verrucomicrobiota > Lentisphaeria > Oligosphaerales > MVZH01 > JAWOEV01. The sequence continues at coordinate 12,254 of JAWOEV010000222.1, forward strand.
GGAGTACACGCTCCTGCATGGCCGTAATTGCGATAGCGCGGCGGCCGAACGTCTGGTCCAAATCGCGACCGATTTGCATGCCAAGGTTAATCTGATTCCCTACAACCAGACGGTCTCTCGGCACAAAGCTCCCGAGGACGACGAAATCCGTAAATTCCTTGAGATTTTGGCTCGGAAGAATGTCAATTTTACCGTTAGACACGAAAAGGGTGCCGATATTCAAGCCGCCTGCGGCCAGTTGCGCCAGTCGGCAGAGAATTACAAGAAGCAATAACAGTAGGTTTTGGGTGCCATTATATGGCCTCAGTTGTTCAACGCCGGAATCGTGTCGAATTGTGCCTGCATGGAGGTGCCTTGGCGAGGTTGTCACTAGCCCAAGTTGCAAACTTGGGCTAGAGGCAGGGCCATTGGCCGACTGTCTCAACCGCTTTTCCGGTGCCGAAGTATTGGGTGAAGAGCTTGAAGTAATACAGCTCTTCTTTGCTGCGGATAATCGGAAATTCAGCCTGAGCGTCTTGCAGTTCCTGAGCGCTGAACTTGTCTTCGAAGTAGCTCGGCAGGAGCCCCGCCGAACCGGAGCCCTGTGAGAATTCCTGTTTCAGGCGCCAAGTTATTTCGTTCGGCAGATGGTTCTCGAAAGCTTTCCGGAAGATCCATTTCTCGACCTTCTTATCACCTTCGGGCTTCTGCTTGTATTCGGGAGGCACTCCCAGGGAATAATTCAGCAATTCGCCGGAAACCAGCGGTGCAACAACCCGGATTGAATGGCTCTCGTTCATGCGATCTAGACGTAGCGAGGCGTTGTTGTGGAGGTATTGCAGGCATTCAACTTGGCGTTTCCGCAATTCGTCCGCGTCGTAGTCTTTAAGATACATGTAGCCGCAGAAAACTTCATCGCCGCCTTCACCGGAGAGCAGGACTTCGACGCCATGTTGTTTGGCGTGTTCACTGATCAGGAAATTGGCGGCGGCGCTACGGACCAGTGAGGGATCGAAATTTTCCAGGTAATAGATGACGTCAGGGAGAATCTTGATGACGTCTTCGAGGGGAACGATATACTCATAGTGATCACTGTCGATGTGGTCGGCCATGAGACGGGCGCCTTTGATGTCGCTGCTTTCGCCGCCGATCCCGACTGCAAAGGTCTTGAGTTTTTCGCCGTGCACCTTTTTGTACATGGGTGCTGCCAGGGCGGCGATAACACTGCTGTCGAGGCCGCCGCTCAGCAGGCTGGCGGTCGGTCGGTGGAAATCGAGACGGTTGTCGAGACTGCGCTGAATGATATCGCGGATGTCGGCGCAGATTTCATCGATTTCCTTGGTATTGGTCACTTCCGGAGCCTTAGGGAGTTCGCCGAAGGCTTTGATTTCGCCGGATTTGTCCATATAACAGCCATTCGGAAACTCGTTGATATCATCAGTGATGGCGGCCAGAGCTTTCAGCTCGGTGGCGACATACGTGGTATCATTTTTCTTGCCGTAGAACAGGGTTTTAATGCCAAGCAGGTCGCGGGCCACCAGCAGATCCTCGCCGTCGGAAATAGCCAAGCCGAAGATGGTGTCGCCGAGCTCCTCAAACATGCCGATGCCATGCTTGCGGTATAGTTCGAGAACAATGCGTTCTTCAAAGAAAGGTCCTTGCTCCAGGCCCAGCTTCTTGCCGAGTTCGGGGGCGTTCCCCATCTGGCCGTCGTAGCAAATGCATTTGCCGTTGCTGTCTTTTACCGGTACGCGGGCGTCTTTTCCGGCTTGGCCGGTGTCGGCATGCAGGTAGTTCTGCATGAGAACGACTTTGCCGTGTTTGGCGCTACCTGAGAGATAACCGCCGCGGTGGGGCAGTTTATCCATCATTGCTTGGACGTCAGTTTCTTCGGGTTTACCATAACCCAGTGCGATTCCGCTCATTAAAAACTCCTTTTCTCCCCGTCAAGCAGGGGGGATTCAGTTATTACTTTTCGTCTTGCTTAAACTTTGTAACATAACGGGCCAAGTCAGAAATCGAAGTAATTCCCAGTTTCTGCGCATGATCTTGGCGCATGATCAGGGTGTATGTGTTATTAAAATCAACCCGCTCGAGCCAAGTCACCCCTTTCTCGGCATCTTTTTCTTTGACCCACTGGTAGACTTTTCCGGGGTCGCGCATGATTTCGGGATCGCTCTGTTCGTGGAAGACGGTATAGGCTGTGCCGGTGTATTCGTAATAGAGATCCACCTGATCATTCAGTAGCGATTTCCGGGCGATTACGGAACCCACTCCGGTTTGAAGCTTTACCCGGTAACCGGCTTGGCGGAGCAGGGCGGCGGCCATTTCGGACAGAAGGTATTGTTCCGTGAAATTCTTACCGCCGACGGTTATTTCCGGTCGATCACCGGCAGTGCTGGCGTTATCGTCAGTGGTAGCTTCCTGAGAGTCGAGCAACGTTTGTTCGCGGAGCCAGTCAACCGCCACTTTTTTGGTGTTTTCATGATCTACATCTACGCGTTTATTCAATTGCCGCATGGTTGTGGTGTTCAGCTTTTTGGCCAGTGGTGCGAGCGTATCTCTAATATCGGGGTGCTGGTTGAGAACTTCGGTACGGATTACCGGGGCGGGGTTGTAAACCGAGAAGAATTGTTTGTCATCTTTCAGAGACATGAAGCCAAAGGCCTCAATTCGACCGTCCGTGGCAAAGCCCATGGCGACATCCACCTGTTCATTTTTAAGGGCTTTATAGGTGAGGCCGATGGACATTTTTTTGATATTGTCGGGGCGGGGCTGGAAGTTGTAGGTTTCCAGCAGTTTTTTGAAACCGTCGGGGCGTTCATAGAACTCGACGCCTACCGCAAATGTCAGTTCTCCGGAATCTTTTTGCCCGCAACCGGCCAGGGCAAACAAGCCCAGAGTTACCAAGACGGTGTTAATGGTGAGAGTTAAAGCGCGACGATTCAGTATGTGTTTCATCTTTTTATAGTTCCTTATTTCGGTCTTTTTTATTTTTTTACCACAGAGTTCACTGAGGGACCAGCTTGTGTGCCGGGCATCACTGCTCGGTCAGTCGCAACCCCCGGGGGATAAGCGCATAGCGCATGAGCCCGCAGAGGAAATCGGCGAACAATGCGATAAGGGTGACAGGTATAGCGCCAGCCAGCAGGGTTTCGGTCTGCATCATATCAATACCCGTAAAAATCAGTTCACCCAAACCGCCAGCCCCGATCAGATAGGCCAAGGCCGCGGTGCCGATGTTGATTATCAGCGCTACGCGGAAGCCGGTGAGCATCAC
>JAWOEV010000241.1:0-4221 GCA_046482565.1 Lentisphaeria bacterium
CTGAACCCGAATGGCAAGCGATGGAGGCGGATGACCCGGCAAATAACAATTCCGATTCACAGGGCAAGCTGGGGCTCTAGTACTAGCCCCATAATCCCAATCAGGAAATTAGCTTGAAGGGTAAAAAAACGTGAAACATATTTTAGTGGCGACCGGAAATTTACATAAACTTTGTGAGATTCGGGAAATTCTTTGCCCGCATGGGATTGAGGTGCGTGGCGCCGCGGACGTCGGCGGTATTCCGGATGTAGTTGAGGATAGAGATACGTTCGAAGGGAATGCGATCAAGAAGGCTGTGGAGGTGGCGGCTGCCCGTAAATGTACGGCAATGGCCGATGATTCCGGGCTCGAAGTTTTTGCTCTCAGTGGTGACCCCGGGGTTTATTCGGCGCGCTATGCCGGTGAAAATGCCGGCGATCAGGAAAATTATGAAAAACTGTTGCAGCAGATGGTCGGCATCCAAGAACGAGCCGCGCGTTTTCGGTGCGTTATCGCGGTTGCGAATCCGGAGGGAGAGGTACAAACCGCCGCTGGCGAGGTAAAGGGGCGGATTATCCACAAACCGCGCGGAGCCGGAGGATTCGGGTACGATCCTGTATTTATTCCAGAAGGGTATCAAAGCACTTTCGCGGAGCTGTCTCCGGCTGTCAAAAACCGTTTAAGCCATCGATCGGTAGCCTTGCGTAACGGGCTCGAAAAGGGGTTATTTGAGGTTTGCGAAAATGAATAACAAAAGCAGTGCTTTCTTGAACCCTAAGCATAATTTTTTCTGTCCCGAAATTGCTGAGAACGGGAAAGATACAGTGGCATTGGCTGAAGACGAAAGCCGCCATGCCCTCCGCGTTTTGCGTCTTAACGAGGGGGACGTTGTCGGTTTGCTTGACGGTCGCGGTACAGTTGCGCAGGCAGAGGTTGTGCGCACCGGCGGCGGGGGGCGTCATCCCGTTGTTACGGCCGGTATTATCGAGTGCTGCAAGGTTGAGCCGCCAGCGGTTCGGCTGGAATTGTTCATTGCGACCCCGCGGGCTAAATTGATGACCCAGGTTGTCCGGCAATCTACCGAGCTCGGCGTATCTCGGATTACCCCGGTTATATGTGAACACAACGTAGCGAAACCGGACTCCGGGGAGCCGAAAAACCGCTGGCTCAAGGAAGCCGTAGTAGCTGTCAAGCAGTCCGGCAATCCTTTCCTCCCCCGTATTGACGGTGCGGTGTCTTTTGAAGACGCTGTTAAGCGAGCCCCGAATTCGGGGGTGTACGGTCATGCCGGCGGGGAAGGGGCAGGCGGGTTGCTCGACGGGGAACAGGCGGCCGTTCCGGAAATCGGCTTGTGGGTGGGGCCTGAGGCCGGGTTCAGCCAGCATGAGGTCGCAATTCTGGAAGAAAATAATTATAAACCGGTTAGTGCCGGTCCGTGGATTTTGCGGATTGAAACAGCGGTCCCCACCTTGATCGGCTGGCTGCGCGGCAGAGGAGTAAATGTATGAACCGAGTTGTTTTGAGTATCCCGGAAAAGGCGGCGGATGTCTGGCTTGATACGATTTCTGAGGAGGAGGGGGTCGATGACCTGGAGGTTACCCCGGCTGGCCTTGATGATCAGAATTATTTTGTGCGCTTGGTTCGGAAGGCCGGACTGAACATCCGTTCCGTGCGCGAGGTTATTCCGCCGGAAGTAGGGCGCAATCTGGAGCGTTTAAAGATCGAAGAGCGAGCCCGGATGATTGAAACCCTCCGGGATAGGATAGTTGCGTACAGCGAGGAAGGTGTTTGTAACGTGGCGTTGAACCTAGGGATGGAGGGTATCGAAAAAAAAGAAAACGATGAGGCTTTGAGCGGCCGTGTGGCAATGGTGAAAAAATTGATCACGGTGGCGGAAAGCCGGAACGTACGAACCTTGATCCCCGTTCGCTATCCCCCCCCATATCCGTCGTCCTGTACCTGGGAGTTTGCCGCTAATTTGGTGCATGATGTTATGCACCCGGCTTGTAGTCTGCTAGTGGAATTCCACCCCGGTGAAATTGAGGCGGCATTTGACACTCCCGGATTCATCAAGCGCTGTGCTTTTCACCTAGGTGGCATCCGCTTTGTTTATGAGCCTATGCTGGGCGAATCCCCGAGTATTGCGGAGATCAAAATATGGTCGCAATATCTGGAAAAGTATGGTTTTCGGGGTGATATGACATTTGCGCCTAAAGTGGCCGGGGATGATGATGCGGTTGCGTCGGCCTGCAGTAGGGTCGCCGGTTACGCCCGGGCGCTCAACGAAGGGCCGCCGGAAGTATGAAGATTTTGTCCTTACAGCCATACTACGGCGGCAGCCATAAGCACGTAATGGATTCGCTCCTAGCGGAAAGCCAGCATAGCTGGCAACTCTTGACCTTGCCCGCGCGAAAATGGCAGTGGCGAATGCGGCATGCTGCCGCTACTTTTGCCGAGCAGCTGGCTTCCAGTGAATTGCCCAAAGCGGTGCGACAGAGTGAAGCTATTTTCTGTTCGGACATGCTCAATCTGGCGGAGTTTCGCGGCTTGGCACCCACTTGGGCGGCTCGCCTGCCCGCGGTTGTCTATTTTCACGAAAACCAGTTTGCTTATCCGGCCCGCAAAAAATATCAGCAGAAACAAAATGCCGAGTACGGCTTTACCAACATGTTTGCCGCCTGCGCGGCCGATCAGGTTTGGTTTAATTCCGCTCACAACCGCGATTCGTTCTTTGCCGGTTTGGAGAAATATCTTAAAAAGCAGTCTGACTGCCAGCCCTGGGATTCTTTTGAAAAAGTGCAATCCAAATGCCGCATCGTTTACCCGGGCATTTACCCGCCGCCCGTACCCAACCCCGGGGAACGCAAACCGGGGCCGCTGCGAATAGCGTGGGCGGCACGCTGGGAGTATGATAAAGGGCCGGAGGATTTTTTCGATGCCTTGCGGGGTTTGCGAGCCGCGGGGGTAGAATTCAGGTTGCGGGTCTTGGGCGAGCAGTTTGCCAGAATCCCGGACGTCTTTAAACAGGCAGCTGAAACCTTTGAGGGCGAAATTGAAGCCTGGGGGTTTGAACCCTCAAGAGAAAAGTATTTCGAATGGTTGCAGGGTGCCGATGTCTTTGTCTCAACCGCCAAACATGAATTTTTTGGAATCTCAGTGCTCGAAGGGGCGGCCGCCGGGGCCGTGCCGATACTGCCCGACCGCTTGTCGTACCCGGAGATTTTTGCCGGTTGTGACAACTGTTTTTATGACGGTACCGTCCTTGGCTTGGCAAACAAATTAGAAGAAGTATCTCAACAGCTGACGAGGAAGGACAGCCGGAATTGGCGTGAGTTACGGCGAAAGTGTATTGACCGCGCTCTTTCGTTCCACTGGCATAAGCAGGCCGCTGAGTTTGACTGCGGGTTGCAGGAAGTGCTCGCCTCGCCGTAATGAGCAGTCAAGCGTGGGAAATCTGTCTGGGATAGCGACTTTTGGCGGCCAGGCAGGCGTCCAGCAGAGCTGTGCGCATTATTTCAACTGTTTCTTTCCGGTCCGGGTCGGCCGCGATGTTGGTCGACTCTGCCGGGTCGGTTGTGAGATCGGTTAACTCTTCCGCTTTTGTTTCATAACGCGTGTATTTGTACCGGTCGGTCACCAATGTTCGGCTGGCGATGTCGTTTTCGCCGTACCCGTTACGATACTCGATACAGCATGAATCACGAACCTTTTCCGCCTCTCCCCTGAGCATCGGCAGCAACGAAACGCCTTCGTTCCAGAAGGGGATCTCGACGCCCAGCGCATCGCAAACTGTGGGAACCAGGTCGACAGCACTGCTCAGACTGTTATGTTCCAAGCCGGTCTTAACCCCCGGCCCGGCAATCAGCAGCGGCGTATTGATAAGTCCTTCGTAGAAAAACGGCCCCTTGAACCACAGGCCGTGGTCGCCTAACCCAAGTTCAACAAAATGAGTCATAAGTCATTGGTAATGAACATTCGGTTTTTTAAAGAACTACAAATTTCGTCTGTTTTTTTGGTTCTTCACGGTTTTCTGTAAAATTTTGAATTCTGGATTTTGAATTCTGAATTCTGAATGGTTCAATATTACTCCCTCAATCCCTTCGGCCGTTTTTCCCATTTTCCCTTGTGGTCTCAATGCTTCTGTTGAATATCCGAACCAATTCATCGCAATCAATTATCAAGCTGACAAATCCTACCAAACGCTCATCAAGATTATAAGTACGGCTCAGGTTCTCCTGCACG
>JAWOEV010000077.1:0-15583 GCA_046482565.1 Lentisphaeria bacterium
GCCAGAAAATTGGGCTGATCGCTCGGGTTGCCGCCCGGTCCGCCGCGGCTGGCCCACAGGGCATCGACTATGCAAAGCTGTTGGCGGGGAGAGGTGATTTCACCCGTCTTGCGATTAACCGGCCCCAGAATTTCCGGGGTCCGGTTTATGCCGACCAGATATTCCAGCGGCTGCTTGCCGTGTCCCGGCCTTGGGGTGAAGGTGCCGAAATGATTTTTCATGGTCATGGTGAATTTACCGAATTGATTACCGTGACCTTTGCACATGGAAATGTTGATAAGGATATCGACCGAGTCGTTTACCAGATGCTCAACGCATTTGGCTGTTTTGCCGCTCCATGGCGACGGAATGGCGGTTTCCGTATTGGAACCGCCCCATTTGTTTTCAACCCGACATTCTTCCGGAAGGCCTTTCCAAGGAGTAGCCTGCTCTAATTTGCCGCCGTGGCACGCATCGTAAATATGGATGTTCCGCGCGGGAATACCGAGGTCATTGACCACCACATTACATACCTTGGACATCACGGCACTTCGCGTGTGCTGTCGGGCAATGCCGTTGGTTTTGATGGCAACGATCGTATCGGCTGCGGTTTTTTCGGGGGGGATGACGAATATTGTCCGCCAGGCACTCGTGGCCGACTGCTTACCGCTGAGGCCGCAGGCCATTTTATTCATGTTTTCCCAGACTGCTTCCCGGTTTACCATGCTTTCCTGTTGGGCCCAGTTGGTGACGGATTTGTGGCCGTTGACCATCGCCGGATCGGTGATTCCGGCGACCAGTAGATCGTCAATGTTCGGGTGGATGCTGGTCCCGGGGGCATACGCTGCGTGTGCACTTTGGATCCACAGGTTCGGGAAGGATAATCCGGCGCCCGCAATGACGCCTGTCTTTAAGAAGTGCCGACGGGTTAACTTGGTATTCATGACGTTGTCTCCTGCGTTTCAGATATGTGCGGTCGGGCTATTTTACATTGGATTGACGGACCAATACTTAAAAAACGTGCTTTTTTGAAAAAGTCAAGAAGAGTGGATACTAATCGTAAGGGTTGAGTCTTGAAGTAAAAAAGTCGAATGACACCAATTCAAAATTCCGCATTGCGGATCGCCGTGCTGGGCGTTGCCGTCATTAGGATTTTTGATGTCGTCGATCGAGACTTTCAGGCGGGTTCTTTCTATTCTAGACCGTCCGCGAAAAGGTCTCAGGTCCATGTTGGGAGCGCCGGTGGTTCCTCTCGGGCTTTTGCGCTGTAATGTACTACCCTCCAGGGTAATACTTTATAGCGCAAAAGCCCGAGAGGGGCTACCGCCGCCCCAACCCGAAGGGCTCGTGTCTCTTTCGGCGATCTTTCGTCTTTTCGGCGGAAACCGTTAGCTTACGGCTAGCGCATTCCGCCGAAAAGACAAAATCTCATCCGAAATAGGCACGAGCATGGGCCTGATACCTTTTCGCGGACGGTCTAGCAAGGGATGCAGAGTTCTGAAAGAACGAGAATATGTCGATGAAGACGAATTTCTGATGGTCCTTTGAGGTTTGTCCCTCCCAAGTGGTCACAGGGAGAGTGTGTGCCAAAATCCCGCTTATCGTCTTGTTTCAGCATTCAATCCCGCGGTTCCTGTCTTTCGCGTCCGCCGGGGGCCAACACCGGTCCCCGGCGGACGCGAAAGACAGCACAAATCTAGAAAAATCCCCAGTTTTCCTTGCATCCCACAACGCCCCGTGCTTTCTTCATTACGTTGTACGAAAGCAATTTCCTATCACTACCCCCCCCCCCAAAAAAAAACACTGAACCTTAAAGTTACTTGGCAACGATATTCACTAGGCGGCCGGGGACCGCGATAACTTTTATGATTTCTTTGCCATCGACGGCGGCTTGAACCGTGTCGTCGGCGAGGGCGATTTCCTGCATTTGCTGCTGGTCCGCATCAGCCGGCATCATTAAGCGCGCTTTCGGTTTACCCAGTACTTGCACGAGAATTTCCACTTCATCCAGCTTAATCTTTTCTTCGTCGTACTCAGGCCACGGTTCGTATGCCAAACTCTCCTGATGCCCGAGAAGTTGCCAAAATTCTTCGCAGATATGCGGGGCATACGGCGCTAGAAGTTTGACAAATATTTCGATGGCATCCAGGCTTTTTTCCGGCTGTTTGGAGTAAGTATTAACAAAGACCATCATCTGGCTTATTGCCGTGTTAAAATCCAGCTTGTCGGTGTCAATGGTGACTTTTTTAATGGTTTCATGCAAAAGCCGCTCATGCTCCCGATCCAGAGGAAAATCTGCCTTTATGTTACGGTGGCATTCTCCGGTATCCTCGTCCACAATCATGCGCCAGCAGCGCTTGAGAAATCGGAATAATCCTTCAATGTCTTGAGTCTGCCACGGCTTGACTGCATCAAGCGGCCCCATAAACATTTCGTACATACGGAATGCGTCAGCCCCGTATTCATTAACGATATCGTCCGGGTTGACAACGTTTTTAAGGGATTTGGACATTTTAGCGGGGAACTCTTCGAGCTCTTCGCCGGTCTCTTTGTGGAAAAGCTTATCGCCCCGTTCTTCTACCAGATCGTTGGGTACCAGGGAGCCGCGTGCATCGCGGTAGGAGATTCCCAGGATCATGCCTTGGTTAACCAGTTTGCGGAATGGTTCTTTGGTACTCACTGCACCGATGTCATAAAGAACCTTATGCCAGAAACGTGCATAAAGAAGGTGAAGTACAGCGTGCTCAGCGCCGCCGACGTACAAATCAACCGGTAGCCAATATTTTTCTTTTTCGGGATCGCAAAGTGTTTCTTCATTGTCTGGATCCAGAAAACGAAGGTAATACCAGCAAGATCCGGCCCATTGCGGCATTGTATGAGTCTCGCGTCTTCCCTTCTGCCCCGTTTCGGGATCGGTATATTCCAGCCAGTCATGAGCTTTGGCAAGCGGCGATTCTCCGGTTCCGGAGGGGCTGAAATCTTCCAGGGGTGGCAGTTTAACCGGCAGTTCAGATTTATCCAGGCATTTGATGCTGCCATCTTCCATGTGGACAACCGGAAAAGGCTCTCCCCAATAACGCTGACGGCTGAAAAGCCAGTCACGTAATTTATAATTCACCTTGCGGTGTCCTAATTTATTTGCTTCCAGCCATTCAGTGGTTTTCTCTTTGGCTTCGGCCACCGGCAGGTCGTTGATATCCAGCCCCGAAGCATTGGCTGAATTGACTGCGACACCACCGCCTTCCCAGCAGACTTCCCCATTCATGACGTCGTCAATTGCGATTCCAGCCTCGTTTGCCGCCGCTTCATCAGGACGCAGGATGCAACGGATATCCAGGCCGAAAGTCTGGGCGAACTCAAAATCACGACTGTCGTGCGCCGGTACAGCCATAATGGCACCGGTTCCATAGGTCATCATTACGTAATCGCTGATCCATATCGGAATTGCTTCGCCATTAACCGGGTTGATTGCGTAAGCACCGGTAAATTGGCCGGTTTTCTCCTTGTTCATCTCAACCCGATCCAGCTCACTTTTCTTGACTGCTTCTTCCCGGTATGCATCCACGGCGCTTTTATGCTCTTTCTCGGTAATCGCCGGGACCAGGGGGTGCTCAGGTGCCAAGACCATGTAAGTCGCCCCGAAAAGGGTATCCGGGCGAGTGGTGTAAACGCGGACGCTTTCATCTGAATTTTTCAGCTGAAAATCAATTTCAGCCCCAATTGATTTGCCAATCCAGTTACGCTGCATTTCTTTGATACCTTCAGGCCAGTCTAGGTCTTCCAGATCCGCCAGTAAACGCTCGGCATACTCGGTGATCTTCAGCATCCACTGTTTCATCGGTTTGTGAATAACCGGGTGATCACCGCGCTCACTCCGGCCGTTGATGACTTCTTCGTTGGCCAGAACAGTACCAAGGGCAGGGCACCAGTTCACCGGCACCTCTTCCAGATAGGCTAGACCTTTCTTATAAAGTTGCAGAAATATCCACTGGGTCCAGCGGTAGTATTTGGTATCGGTCGTGTTCACTTCCCGGTCCCAGTCATAACTGAAACCGAATGAGCGTATCTGCTCCCGGAAACGATTTATATTGTTTTCGGTGGTGAGGCGGGGGTGGGTTCCCGTTTCCACCGCATACTGTTCGGCGGGAAGCCCGAATGCATCCCAGCCCATGGGGTGCAGAACATTGTACCCCTGCATGCGCTTGAACCGGGAATAAATGTCTGTAGCCGTGTATCCTTCCGGGTGGCCGACATGTAACCCCGCGCCACTGGGGTAGGGAAACATGTCCAAAACGTAGAGCTTGGGGCGATCAGCTACAAAGTCTTCCGCTCTAAAGGTTTTGTTGGCGACCCAGTAGTCCTGCCACTTAGGCTCGATTTCACTCGGTTTATAATATCCTTTCTTGTCTTCCATGGTTACCTGACTTACACCTTTTTGATCTGGCTGGAAAGCGAATTCGTAAAGCTATAATTTAGCTCGGTTGTTGCACGAAGCAACAGTGTCGCAGATTCGATTTTTCATGTCACATCCGGTTAACATCTCCTGCTGCAAACAAAAGCTGAGTTGGACTCTGGCATTCGGAAGGGTTATAGTAATCTTGAACGGAGTAGATTTCAAAAAAAACAGAAAGGTCTTTTTAACATGGAAAAGCGTACGGTTTACAACTTTAGCCCTGGCCCCGCCACTCTGCCTGAAGAAGTAATGAAAAAGGCCCAAGCTGAGTTTGTCAATTATGATGACTTGGGTTACGGGATTTGTGAAGCCAGTCACCGTGGCGAGGCTTTCAAGAAAATCATGGCTAAAGCAAAGCAGGATATTACCGATGTTATGGGCATCCCGGATGATTACGAAATTCTTTTCCTGCAAGGCGGTGCCAGCCTGCAATTCGTGATGACGCCGATGAACCTTGCTGTGGATGGTAAGCCGGCTCTATACGCGGATACCGGTTCCTGGACGGCAAAAGCGATCAAGGAAGCGCGCCTGCTAACCGATGTTGAGCTGACTTTTGAAGGTAAAGACTACGGATATACGCAGCTTGGTTGTTTCAGTGAATGGGAAAATATTACCCGCGATGCTTCTTATCTGTATATATGCAGCAATAACACCATCGCTGGCACTCAGTATCATCTCTTCCCGGAACTGGAAGGTGTGCCGCTGGTTGCGGACATGTCAAGTGACATTATGTCGCGCCGGATTGATGTGTCAAAATTCGGTTTGATTTTCGCCGGGGCGCAAAAAAACATGGGCCCTGCCGGAGTAACCCTTGTTATCATTCGTAAGGATCTAGCTGAGCGAGTTAAAAATACTGTTCCGACAATGCTCAAGTACAGCACTCACATCGAAAAAGATTCAGCCTTCAACACCCCCCCGGTATTTGCTATTTATATGGTCGGGCTGGTTGCTGAATGGGTGAAAGAGCAGGGTGGCCTTGAGGCTGTTGAACGGATTAATGAAGCCAAGGCCGGTAATCTTTATGAGTGTATAGATGCTACAGATTTCTATCAAGGAGCGGCCGATGAACCGGATCGTTCAAATATGAATGTTACATTCCGCTTGCCGACTGAGGAACTCGAGCAGAAATTCCTGAAAGAAGCGGCTGAAAAGAATCTCATCAAGCTGAAAGGTCACCGTTCGGTGGGGGGGATTCGGGCCAGTATCTATAACGCCATGCCGCTGGCCGGGGTTTCCGCGTTGATTGATTTTATGACGGAATTCGAACGCAATAACGGCTGAATAAAAGGCAAGGAGAGGCAAAATGACCCGACCCACCACCGACCAGCTAAAAGCAAAGAAATGTAAGCCGTGCGAAGGCGGTGCCGAACCAATGACCGAAGAGGAGGCTCGGGACATGTTGCAAATGGCCCCGGGTTGGGAATTAAACGGCAAAGCGATAGAAAAAGAGTTTAAATTTAAAAACTTTTATGAGACCGTTGCTTTTGTCAATGCTGTCGCTTGGATCGCCAATCGCGAGGACCATCATCCCGATTTGCAGGTCAGTTATAATCGCTGTAAGGTAACTTATTCTACGCACACGATTGGCGGTCTATCGGAAAACGATTTTATCAGTGCCGTCAAAATTAATGCGCTAATTAACTGAAAAAGTCAGGAGATTATAATTATGCCCAAGCGTCAAGCCAATGCGAAATGGATGGGAAATCTGCAGAAGGGTAATGGAAGCATGGAGGTGGAAAGCGGTGCTTTTAAGGGCCAGTATTCATTTGCCTCCCGCTTTGAAAGTGGCAGCGGTACAAATCCCGAGGAGTTGATAGCGGCAGCGCATGCCGGTTGCTTCTCAATGGCGCTCTCACATGTGTTGGACGGTGCCGGCTTTGCCCCGCAGAGCGTGGCAACTGAAGCTACCGTTTCTCTTGACAAGGTCGGCGAGGACTTCACTATTACCAAAATTATTTTGGAAACTGAAGCCCAAGTCCCGGACATCAGCGATGAAGATTTTCAGAAATATGCCGAGGAGGCGAAAAACAATTGTCCGGTGTCCAAGGCCTTGGCCGGCCCGGAAATTAAATTGAATGCCAAACTTATAAGTTGAGGTCTTCACTGTAATTGGGGAAATTTGAGGCTATAGAAAAATCTGTGGGTAAATGAGGATTATCCCCAATCACCGGATGAAGAAAATAACTCTCGCAAAGGCGCAAAGATCGCAAAGGATGGAGTGTCCGGTTTACGTACTACGGGCTTTTCAGCCCGTAGATGCTTTAGATTCTACTCACAAGACAAAAAATTTAAGCGCGGCGAAGGGATGACAGCGGAATGACAAAAGCAACCGACGAAAGCAAAAGTAGCAAAAACGAAAAGTTGACGACCCGAAAACCGGCCGCCCGGGTACACCGCCATACATTGATCGAAATGAATATTTCGGTTTTTACCGCTAGGCGCGACGCGGCTCACGAGCGGGTCCTAGATATTCTGCGCCGGGAAATGCTGGCCAGTGCCAAAGAATTGCGCGAGAAACTGTATTCTGTATGCCGCGATATGCTGGAAGATGCCATCCAATGCACCCGGCGGTCACAGGTTCAGGCGGATTCACCGGTATTGCATTATTTCACGCTTTTGCACAATACAATTTCCGCCAGTCAGGCTCTTGTGCGGCATGAAATGACCATAGCGGAAGAGAGTGAGCAGTTTGCTGAAATGCTCAATGAATATGTGGTTGCTCAGCTTGAAACCGCCAACGACTTGTTCAGTGACAGCGAAATGAATATTCTCGATTGTATCGAAGATCTCCTCAAGTTTGGGGAGCCTATCCTGCAGCAGGATGCGGAAAGTCGCCTGAAGGCTTTCAGGGAAGACGATAAACGACGCTATGATCTGGCCTTAAACCAGTACCGCGACTATTACCGGCAGATGACCGAGAAAGCCGAAAAGCGCCACGCCGATTCGGCGCAGGCGGCATGATCGCTATGCGAAAGGGAAGTGAAATGTACTACGGATTACCAAATCCGTAGAGGGAAAGTCATCCTTACCAACAAACTTCCTGCTCCCCCCAGCGGTTTTTTTAAAAAAGTTCTTCCTGATAAACGTATTGGTTCGCTCAGAGGAGGACGTGATGATTGAAGGCAAGGGGAAGTGAACGGCGGGCGATCTTTCAATCTGATGCGGATCGATAATCAGCCTATACCCTTCCGCGGAGGGGCTGGCAAAGTGCAGGACTCGGCGCGTCCGCACCCGCTGTCGGTACAGGCAAACTCGCCGAGGCGTCCTCACGCACGCCCGATTAGCCCAAGTTGCAGCTTGGGCTATTGGTCGTTTATCTCAAGTTTTATTTCGTCTGAATTGCCGCGCAGTTCGGGGGCGTACATAGCGCTTATTCTAGCTGGCAACGCACTGAATTTACCCGGTATTTCGGCTCTCAGACGGTAGCTCAGGCTGTGCTTGCCGCGCGGTAAGCTTCTTACGAAGAAAACCGCTCGTTCGTCCCGAAGTTCGCGGTAAGAACCAAGCGCATCACCGGTATAGCCGCTGCGAACGTTGACCGGCTCGAACCCGGCGGCTTTCATGTCTTCGATGATAATGTATTCATAGTCGTTCTTACTTTCCACAATCAGTTCCACTTCAACCATATCGCCGCTGGTCAACTCGTCCAGGTTATCAAGCCGGGTCTTTTCGTACTTAGTCACTTTCTGATCAAGCGCCTGACCGCGGGAACCTGCGACTTTTTCCGTATCCTGAACTTCGGTCAATTTCCAGACTATCCGTTCGACTTTGACCTCGAGTCCGGCCTTGGTGATGAAATCCTCAAGCGTGAAATAGTTGAGATAAGCGTTGTGGTACAGCGGGCCGGTTCCCGATTTGCGGATCTCGACGCTATGTTCCCCGGCCGCCAGTTCGCTGCCGGTGAGAATCAAAGCGTTGTCGAATGAGAACAGGTTTGATTTATCCACATGCACTGATTTCAGTTTTTCACCATCAATGAGGATTTCGATATCGAGATTTGGCTCGGCTTCACCGCTGGCCCGCCAAAAGTCGGCGAGCGCTTCAATGGCCAGAGCGGTATCTCGTGTACTGTTCCAATAAGTCGCGTGCTTACGGTTGTTCAGAAGATACTTTGCTAATCCCGAAGCCTGTGGGCTCTTCGGCTTGGTGCGGGCCAGCAACTTCAGGTAATATGAGTTCGCTTCGACCTCGCTGCCGTACCAGTACCACCAGTAGCCCTGGTTCGGAAGCTTGAGATATGCGGTCTGATTTTCTTTGTCCTCGACCAGGTACTGGCGCATATTCTTCATAATCATATTGAGCTGGTCAGCATGCCCTTGTTTTTCAAGAGCTAAACCGAACATCGCTTTGGCATAGACCGACAAGTGGGTGCGGTCGCGATAGAGAAAACGCCGCATTTCGGCATTGCTGACTTCGCCGTCGACCAGAACCATATAGACAAAAGCGTCGATATTGTTGGCGTACCGCGTTTTTTCTTCTTTTTCAGCTTTCTGTAGTTTCTTGACACGGTCACTCTGATAGGCCTCAAGCCATTTCACGCCGCGTTTGAGTATCTGTGGAGGGATTGCCACATCATTCGCTTTGGCCTGTTGCAGCCCATGAACAACCGTGGCGGTTGTATGGGGGGCGGAATGTTCACCGTAACCGGAGAACCACCCCCAACCGCCGTCGCTGAGCTGCATGGCGGTGAGTCGACGGACTCCCTTTTTAACCATGTCTTCTACTTTTTCCTGATTGAAAACCGGGTTGCGGTCCCAGCGCTTCCATTGCTTGGCGCGCTCCGCCGGCTCACCGAGTTCCTGGGTATTCAGGTTCGTCTGTTTTTCTCGGATATCCTCGAGATTCAGCCCCATCTCAAGCAATATTTTCTGCGTGATCACCGTCGGGACAAACCGGTTCAGGGTCTGCTCGGTGCACCCGTGGGGGTATTCAACCAGGTAAGGCAGGGCGTCGACCATGGCACCGGCCAGGGTGGGGGAGTACTGGAGGACAAATCTGGTCTGTTCTTCCCGACGCTCAGCCGGGACTTCAAACGTGAACTTGTCAAACGTCCTCTCCGGGCGAAGAGCGCCGCTGAACGAGACCATTTTGTCCATGCCGTGGACATATACCGGGAAACTCATCTGCATAGCATCCGATTCTTCGTCGGTCAACGCCTTCATACGCACTACTGCTTCGCCCTCGGCAACCGCTTTCACCCGCCAGTCAACCCGCTTTTCGCCTCCCGCGGGGATGGTAAGCGTGCGAGTTTTGTCAACCATTGCGCTAAGTGTATCGCCATCGAGTTCCAGGACGGCCCGAACTTTCTTATCCGTATCCAGGTAATTATGGATATTGGCAGAGAGCACCACTTCGTCTTTTTCGACGAAAAACCGGGGGGACTGCATACGGAGGATGATGTTTTTGCGGGTGACCACCTTTGTTTCACCTTCGCCCACGCGGGTTCCATGCCCCATTCCCCAGGCTTTAATCTTCCAGCCCGTCAGGTTCTCGGGCATTTCGACGGTGAATTCGGCCAGCCCGTTCGCATCCGTTTCCAGCCCCGCATTCCAGTAAGCGGTATCGGCAAATTCTTTGCGGACTTTAGGCTCAGCCATTTCTTTAGCCTCGCTGTCGGTTGCCGCACCGGCCCTTCCTCCAGCCATCGCGCTTTCCTTAACTACCGAGCCCTTACGGCCCGGTTGCCTTGCATCCAGAAGCCGGCTTTTGTTACTATGCCGTGTACCAAATATTCCTGCAGGCGGTGATTGTCTGCTCCCACGGGGTTGCAACGTTTCGTCATCAGCCACACTCTCGCCGAAAACCCCGAGAGCCCGCATTTGTTCTTCTTTGCGCCTGCCTATATGGCTGAAATAACGGTCGAGATTGGTATAGGTCCGGGGGGTGTGATGACGGCGCCATTTCCAGAAGAACTCTTTAATTTTCGGGACGTTGGAGCCGCCAGCGATATACTCGACGGACCGGTCGTACATACTGATGGCCAGGGATCCCTGGAAAGGCTTGCCGTCGAAATCCGTGACTTTCAATTCAACCTTCGCTTCCTCACCGGGTTTGAATTCCGCGGCGGAAGGCATAACCTCGATATCCAAGACCCGTTTTTCCGGGGGAATGACTATTTCCCGGGTAACGGTGTGAACGCGGGCATCGCTTATCGTGAACGCTTCAACATAAAAATTCGGCATGTCCTTTTTAGTTACTGTAATCTCATACACTTCACTTTTGCCTTCCAAATGCAAAATTTCGGGGGGAAGATATACGCCGTTTGTCGGGCGGGTAAAGAGAACCACTGTCGCCCCTGCTTGGTCGGTATTGATCATCAGCCGTACTTTTTCGCCGGGTGCATACTCTCTTTTTTCGGGTACTATTTCCAAGTGGTTGAAGCGGAAATTACGACCGTCAAAGCCTTTACCGCGGACAGTAAACACGTAGCCGCCCTCAATCGTATGCTCTTCCGAGTCAGTCAGCTGATATTCCAGTCGGTATTGACCGGGTCGGGAGGCCTTCAGCTGGAGATCGGCGGCTCCTTCAACATTGGTGTCGATGTCCCACTCTCTGACTTCATTTTCGATTGGTTCACGGTCATCATCATATGAAAGGCGGTACAACGTAGCGCGGCCATCCCCTTCAACCGGTTTGTTATCGGCCGTCCGGCCCTGGAAATTGGCATGAACCGTTTCGCCGACCTGATAATGGCCGCGATTCAGCCAGACATATACTTCAAAGGGCTCACGGGTCACAATAACCTTACCGGTACCGACGATTGTCCGCCGTGATTCATCTCGTACTTCGGCGGTGATTTTGTATTGGTGATCGGTGTCACCATGCAGTTCTTTCGCGGGCAGCGTGTCAATCGGCACTTTGACCGTGCCGTCGGCTCCAATCGGCACTTCATTCTCGGCAACTACTTCCGGGGGATGGTGCGGTTGCGGCAGCCAGGGCCAGATCGGGGGGGATACGGCCCAGTCTGACCAACCGGGGTACCAGCTGTAATCAGCGGCGAACCACCAGTATCCCCGCCCGTAGAACCAATCCCAGGGGGCTGGCGGATACCAACGGGTATCATGCGGAGTTCGGGTTACTTTATACTTGACCGTGGCATTGGTTACCGGTGATCCGAAATAGTATTCAGCTTTAATGGTTGACTCAATTTTTTCACCCAGCCGAACCGGCTTATCCGGGGCTTTCACCTTAACTTCAAATTCAGGCTTTTTGTATTCTTCCACCCTGAACCTGCCGCCGCCCCGGCCGGGAATATGAATACGGTAGTTGCCGAGTACCGGTTCGTCTTCAAGCTTCAGTTCACCGTTAATGCCTCCGTACTCATCGGCTGTAAAAGTTTTATCCAAGATTTTTTCATTGCGCGGGTTACGAATTTCAACCTTGAATTCGCGTTCGGCAAATTGGGATACATCGGCTTTATCGTATTGTGCGTGCCTTACCCAGAGTTTGAATTTGACGGTTTGATCGGGGCGGTAAACGGGACGGTCGGTGATGGTAAAGACCTTGGTCGCTTTATACTCACGGTCATGCCGGCGGGAATGCCAAATTCGCGAAAAACCGGAATACGCAAAACGGTCATCTTCTGTTGTAGCAATGGTCAGCCAAGTAAAATTGCGATCAACACGGCTGTTCTTGAGCAAGACCTGGCCCTCATCATCGGTATATTCCGCAAACTGATCAACCAGAACATCATAATTGCGGGAGTTTTTGTGGCGGCGCAGGCGATATCCGAAAAACTCCACATTGGCCTTGGCGAGCGGCCGGCCTGTAGCGGCGTCAGCCACGAAATAGTAAGTCCGGTCTTCCAGATTTTTGCGAACAATACTGGTATCCTCAATCCAGACTATTATCCGGCTGATATTACCGTCCGCAAGCTTGGCTTTAAGCAAATAGGCCCCTGCTGCTTTCAACGGGGTCGTAATCTCAACCCGCCGATCAAAGTGGTTCGGGCGGGGTTCCAGTTTTTCAGTCCAGTCCGCTATTTTTTCTTCAATATATTTGGTTTCATCTTTATGGATCAGGCGCCAGCCGATTCTTTCAATACGGAGTTTTTTGCTGTCTATTTTACCGGGATCTGATTTGAGGTAGTCCTTGACATCCTGGATAAGTTGCGGAACGTCAATCCGGTGGGCTTCCAGTTCCACTGCAGTAGCATTGCGGAACCGGTAGAGAATGGATGCGGGTTTACCGGCGGGAAATATGCGGGCCGTTTCGAACTCTCCCCAGTTGCCCTCAATTTGGTTCAGGCGCTGCTCTTTCCACTGATTACTCCCCGGGCCGAACTGTTCAATATTGCTCGTCCAGTACTCAGCAGCCTTAGGGTATTGGCGGCGATTTTCGAAAATTTCCGCTAATTGCCGAAGAGCGCTTTGCTTCTGAGAAGATGTTTTATCACTGATGATGTTTTGGTAGATTCTTATATAATTATGTTCGTCCGGCAGGTCAAAGCGTCGAATACCGGTGGCCAGCCGCGCTAAAGTTTCATTTTCCGCCAGCGTTCGCAGTTGAAAGGTTTGTGCAGCATTATCATTTTCTTGTGCTCCTCCCCATGCACCGAACCGGGGATTATACCGGCGCATGGTTTGGACGCCGAATTGACTCTGCAGGAATTGCGCCCGCGTCATCATCACCTGGGCTTCCAATCCGGGTTTAGTATCTTTTGCCTTGT
Organism: Lentisphaeria bacterium; assembly: GCA_046482565.1. Taxonomy (GTDB): domain Bacteria; phylum Verrucomicrobiota; class Lentisphaeria; order Oligosphaerales; family MVZH01; genus JAWOEV01. The sequence continues at coordinate 13,101 of JAWOEV010000077.1, forward strand.
TTAGAAGCCAGCGCCAGCGTTCGCCGTCGCTGACAGCTTCCTCAAAACTGTCTGGAACTTCATAAAAAACCGGTTCATCGTTTTCATCTACCGGCGCTCCGCGGGTGGCACCCCGGTGTGCATAATAATCTTTACTGTAGTCCGGCAGATCCGTAATATCGGTCAAGTATTGTAAACGCCAGGCTCTGCGCCTCTGCCGCCCCTCTCTTAGAAAGCGCGCATAGTTAATGTAGAAATCGGCTTTTTGACTGGTTGATACAGTCCCGGAATCTTCAATTAGCTCCCGGGCCTTTTCCAGTAACTGCAGCGCCCGAACCCGGTCGCGTTGAAAAACAAAGACGCGCTGGCCGCCCCCGCGTCGCGCCCCCCGCTCAAATTCATTGGCAATAAGCATACCGCGGTGGGGCACCTTTTGATACGCTCTTGCCGCGGCTTTTAGCATCTGCCACTTGTCCGGGTGTGCGGTTACTGCTTTCTCGACAACGGTATCAAACTCAGTGATGCGCCCGAGCCGTCGCAGGCAGTTCACGGCCATGTGCAGATCACCAGGGGAGGGATTATCTGTTTCAAAAAGAAGCCGGCGATACTGCTGATACGCATTATCATAATTGCCGTTATCGTAAACTTCCGCAGCATCCTTGCGCAAGTTCCGGGCAAAATCAGCGGTGTCTCCGTGAATTTTCACAGTACCGCTTATACCGATCATAAGACAGGCGAGAAAGTTTAAGGCAATGAGTCTCTTGTGCATATCAGTTCCTCTGTTTTGACACTCCGCGAAAAGGTATCGCACCCACGTTCGGGTCTATTTACCCTATAGACGCCCGGACACCCGGGTTTTTTAAAGCTTGCCGTAAATTTCCCCGAAACACCATCCAACATTAATCGGCCAGGGTAGATCTACTCGAACCCGGCTATTGCTCGCACAGGGGAGCTGAAAACCTTTTCGCCGAGGGTCGGCTCCTGCTACTGCTCATTAAGTAGATCAACCATGGTTTCGCCCATGTTTTTACCGATCAGATAGAAGGTTTCCCAGTTACGCAGCCAATGGTATCCCTGCCTAGAGGGGGATTCTTTTTGCGAGCGCTGGAAATCACGGGTTTCCACGCCAGCCACTGTCCCCTTGAATTCCGGATGCTGTTCGGGATCGGCCAATGCGAGCTGATCGTTCATCAGTTTCTCAACTCTTGATTTGTAACGGGCCGTGTCCGGAATGTCCCAGCCGCCTATGCCGGTATTGGCGATTACGAAAGGCAGATCCGGAACTCCGAGATCTCTGCGGATGTCTTGAATGAAATGGGCCATGTTCTCTTCATAGGCATTGACCGCTTCAGCATTGATCCGGTCATTCCATCCCTGGTGCCAGCCGAAACCGACAATCTCAAATCCCCGTCCCTTGTAATGCGGATAATACTTTTTCAGGTTCCCGGTAATCTTTTTCACCAGCCGGACGGTCTCAGCATAATGAAATCCAGTATCGCCGTCTTTTTGCGGTTCCGGATAATTAGCTGCACTGGGGGGCAGGAAGTTTTTGGCGAGCGATCGTCCACCCCAGGCGCACTTGATGATCAGAACCGGATCCTCGTAGTAGTCGCCGACAGCAAACCCGAAGCCGTATTCGGGACCGATATGTCCTTCGTCGGCACCATACCCGGTGGTCAACCAACCCATCTGTTTTTTGTAAGAGCGGTTGACCAGCCACACGTCGTCACGAACGACGGGGTCGCCGTCCTCATCCACCAGGTGACCGTAGGTCTCGGGCTTTTTCTTGAGATAATATTCCATGGTCCCGGAGCCGCCTTTCAATTGACCGAACCCGACCATGTTGGACTGTCCCGCCAGGACGAACACCTTGAGCTTACCGTTCGCCGCTTGGGTTGACTTGCCCGCTACAGTCCTATCCGAGATTAACGCACAAGACGATCCTGTCAACATCACCGCGACACCAAACATTACGGCGCATGCAATTTGCGAATAGACCTTCATGAAGTACCTTCCTTTTTCTGTAATTTAGGTTTTTTTTATTTACCTTGGAGCACGTTCACCATAGCGCGTCCGAGCGCTTCACCAACCAGCATATACGTCTCGGCGTTGCGGTTGTAGTGGTACCCCTGATCACTGGGGGAATTTTCGGTTCTTCACGGTTTTCTGTAAAATTTTGAATTCTGAATGGTTCAATATTACTCCCTCAATCCCTTCGGCCGTTTTTCACATTTTCCCTTGTGGTCTCAATGCTTCTGTTGAATATCCGAACCAATTCATCGCAATCAATTATCAAGCTGACAAATCCTACCAAACGCTCATCAAGATTATAAGTACGGCTCAGGTTCTCCTGCACGCTGAGCACCGAAACTTCTTCTTCCATGGGGTATTTCACAGCTTGTTCCCGTTAAGTATGTCCATTCAGAATTCAATATTCAGAATTCAATATTCAATATTTCCTAATCGCGAGCCAGGTCATTTTACAGAAAACCGTGAAGAACCAT
>JAWOEV010000010.1:0-8148 GCA_046482565.1 Lentisphaeria bacterium
GAAAGTGGCACCGTAAACCTGACTTTGGTGCAGTCCCCGGGTAAGGTCGATGCCGGCAACGATATTCCCCCACTGGTCCTGGCCGCCCAATTGCAGGGTGCAACCGTGTTTTTCATGCAGAACCGCGAAGTCATAGGCCTGCAAAAGCATGTAATTGAATTCGAGGAACGAAAGCCCCCCGGTGTCCAGGCGCATCTTGACCGATTCCATGGCGAGCATCCGGTTAACGCTGAAATGGCGTCCGACATCCCGCAAAAAATCAACGTAATTAAGGGAGGTCAACCAGTCGGCGTTGTTCACCAATTCGGCGCGGTCTTCAGAGAAGTCCAAAAAGCGGCTCAGCTGGTGCCGGATAGCTTGGGCATTCTGATTTATGTCATCCTTGGAAAGAACCGGTCGCGCTTCTGTTTTGCCGGAGGGATCTCCAACCATGCCGGTTGCCCCGCCCACTAGGGCGATGGCGCGGTGACCGCAACTCTGCAGAACTCGCATGGCCATGACCGGCAGGAGGTGACCGATATGAAGGCTGTCGGCGGTCGGATCAAAACCCACGTAAAAAGTCACGGGTTTGTCATCCAGATGTTTTCGCAGTTCGTCGTATTCGGTAAATTGATAAAGGAAACCGCGTTCCTTGAGAATGTCCAGGGCGTTTTTCATGATTTGTGGCTTTGTTTGTTACGGTTCTGATTGTCAGAGTATATGGATTACAAGACGTTTTGCAGTTCACGGACGAGTCTTTCATTTTCTTCGGTCTTGCCGAAACTTACGCGGATATATTCCGGCAGGCCGTACCCGGCCATGGGGCGGACTATCACGCCTTTTTCCGTCAGGCGTCGGGTAATTTCAGCTCCATTTCCTATTTTAATGAGCAGAAAATTAGCGTACGTCGGCACATATTCCAGGCCCAGTTGCGTGCAGGCCTTTTCCAGGCATTCCTTACCAGCCTGAAATTGCGTACGGCTTTGGCTGAGGAACGCATCATCATCCAAGGCGGCCAGAGCCGCCTCCTGCGCCAGGCGATTTACATTAAACGGCTGACGGGCCTTCTGCAGCGATTCAATCATAGGTTTCGGTCCAATGCCGTATCCAATTCGCAGACCGGCTAGGCCGTATGCCTTGGAGAAAGTCCGTAACATAAGGCAATTTTCGCGTTTCTTGATCATGCTTAAGGTATCCGGCATCTGCCCCAGAGCAATTTCGGCGTAGGCTTCATCAAAGACAACCAGCACATGCTCGGGGATTTCGGCCAGGAATTTTTCTATCTCCTTCTGGCTCGCCATGGTCCCGGTCGGGTTATTGGGATTGCAGACGAAAACTGCGCAGGTCGTATCATCCACGGCCGTCGCCATGGCGTCGAGATCATGGCCTAAACCGGTGGACGCGGGGACTTCCCTTACTTCCGTATTGAACATGCGGGCTATCAATTTGTAAATCACAAACGCATGAGCGGAGACGACAATTGAGCGGTCGCGACCCATGAAGCAGTGGCCGATGAACTCCAGGATTTCGTTTGAGCCGTTGCCGAGAACAAGTTGCTTGCGGCTTACATCATAGCGGCCGGCCAGCTTTGATCGCAAGTAATAAGCGCCGCCATCGGGATAAAGATACATTTCGTTTACATGCTTTTGCATCGCTTCCAGGGCCCGGGGGGAAGGGCCGAGCGGGTTTTCATTGGAAGCAAGTTTGCTGATAGCAGCCGGATTCATCCCCATTTCCCGTGCCACTTCCTCAATCGGACGCCCCGGTTCATAAGGGGTGATCGAGGCAACATCGTCATTAAGCCATTTTTCAATTGGATTCATATTGGTCCTCAAAAAAATCAATGCTTTCTTCAATCAAAGTGCAGGTAAGCCTACCGGCCTTATCCTCCGTTTTATTACGACGGACAGGCTTCGGCCTCAAAGTTTACCGAGCTCGCGGGTAACTGCCTAGGATTTTGACAAACTGGCACTGCTCACGGAGTTCTTCAAGCACTTCTTTGACGTTGGGGTCGCTTACATGCCCGGTAAAATCGACAAAGAAGTAGTATTCCCAGTTGCGGCGCTTGGAAGGCCGGCTTTCAATAAAGGTCAGATTGACGCCGGTTTCGCGGAAGGGCAACAGGCTGTCGTACAGCGCTCCCACCCGGTCCCGTACAACCATTAACAGTGAAGTTTTGTCATCGCCGGTCGCTTTGGCATTATTTTGGCCCAGCACAAAAAATCTGGTTACATTGGCAGCGCTGTCTTCGATATTGCGATCGACAATCGGCACGCCGTAAACATCCGCGGCCACTTGGCTGGCCAGCGCGCTCGAATCAGGCTCTTCAGCCGCCCGCGCTGCTGCTTCGCTGGTACTGGCCACCTCAATGAGGTTGGCATCCGGCAGATTGCGGTAGATCCAGCGGCGGCATTGGCCAAGCGGCTGGGGATGGCTGTAGATCGTCTTAATTTGGCGTTTATCGTATTTGCTGAGCAGGCAATGGTGGATCGGCATATTGATTTCGGCGCATATTTTGAGCGCAGTATCCACAAACATATCAAGGGTGTGCGTAACGGAACCTTCCGTAGAATTCTCGATTGGAACCACGCCATAAGCCGCCTGACCGCGCGCGACAGCATCGAAAACGTCACTAATGTTCGGGTGTTGAATATACTTAGCGCCCTCCCCGAAATGCGTTATAGCGGCCTGGTGTGTAAAAGTTGCCGGCCGGCCGAAATAAGCAACGGCAAGCGGGAGCAGGGCAGCACTGGCGCCGGACCAGATTTCCCGAAACACGGCTTTTACTGTTTCATCTGATACGGCTCGTTTATCGAGAGCGCACATGCGTTTTTGTAAATCTGACAGTTCTTCCGGGGCAATCTCGTTTTCGCCGGAGGCCCGTCGAACCTTGCCGATCTCGCCTGATACCCGGATGCGTTCGTCGAGCAACTGGAGGATGTTTTCGTCAATCTTCGCCAGTTTATCTGTGAGTTGCCGGATTTCTGGTGATCCCATAATGCACACCTGTGTTTTGCCCCTGTTTTTTTGGGCGTGAAAAAGGCCAATAAAGCCGACTGTAAGATACAACCAAGCTACTTTATCGCAACCTGACGCATTATTGATCCGTTGGTGGTGGCAAGGTCTTTCCGCGGCGGGTGAGAGGTTACTGCTCGACAATTTCGGCTACGTAGGTGATTTCGCGTTGCACCGTACGCAACCGTTCGACTTCGCCCGGTTGCGGGAGAGCCGGGCTTACTAGGGCCCATTGGAGATTAACCAGGGTGTCGACCAGTTCCTGCAGTTTGTTATCAGGTATTACGACACGAAGACAAAGGGCTTTATCGCTTGTTGATGCGCAGACCTTGGCGGCGGCCCTCGGCAGGTTGGCAAGAAACTGAGCGCGAGCCGTTTCCAGATTATCCACCACCCACACATGACGCACTGACTGTGGAAGGATAACGGGGGGGGATGCTGAGCCGATGCCAGCGCTGTCGGGTGTGATATTACCTCGGCGGCTGGATACCAAGCGTATAAACGAATTGTCGCGGGGTAAAGGCGTACGGTTTTCATTGACTGCCCCGGCGGTAAGATCAACACTTTCCTGTCCGTATTGCAATTGCCCGGTGGCAGTTTCCCTGACCGCAGGAGTCTGGTTCTCTTTTTTGGTGCCCGCCTGCTTTTCGGGAGCTAGGTAATTAACGCCCCCGGCTACAAGGGCAATTACGGCGAGAGCCGCAGCGACTTTAAAATAAGGCTTATGGTTAAAAAAGGGGAAAATCGTCGCTGGCGGTTGTTCATTGAGACAACGTTGGTGAATCCGTTCGGCGAGGTCCGGGGCCGGTTCAGAGGTAAGGCGCAGAGTGGTGCTTACAGCGGCATAGAACTCAACCTTTTTGCGACAGGTCTCACAATCAGCAATATGGGCGCTTAATTCGTTTTCTCCCTCGCCGTCGTGCCAAGCGCTGAGGTCAACGTCCGTTGGACATTGCGAATTTGCCATTTCAGAGGCTTTACTCATTATACCTGCAGCCTTCTTTTCAGTTCTTCGCGGGCTCTGGCAATGCGTGACTTGATGGTGCCGAGTTTACAACCCAGGACCTTGGCGATTTGTTCATAGCTCATTTCTTCAACGTTTCTCAGTATTAGAGCTTCACGATATAGCGGCGGGAGGTTGTCGATTTCCCGCATTACATTTTGCTGAAACTCGGTTAATTTCGCTTGCTCATCCGGTGGTGCCTCTGAAGCCGGCAGCTGAATACCGTAAGCGTTTTCTTCTTTTTCCTGACTAGCTTCAAGGCTGATATTTCGTTTGGCACCGCGCGTCTTATTCCATCTATACTTGTTGCGGGCCAAATTCATGGCGATCCGGTACATCCAGGTACTGAACTGGGAATCGCCGCGGAATTTAAAAAGTGCTTTGTAAATTCTTACAAAAACGTCTTGCGCAACTTCTTCTGCATCCTGTTTACTGCCGAGCACACCGTAAGCAATTTGATATGCCCGCCCTGAATAGCGGTTTACCAAGACGCTGAAGACTTCGTTGTCGCCTTTTTTAAAACGCCTGATTACTTCAGCGTCACTTAACTGTTCAATCGTTTTCGACATAGCTTTCTGTTAATGGTTCCCACTCTTCCCTTTTTTATTAATTGCTACGGACGGGCAATATTGCCCTCGGCAATGAATCATAGACCGTCTTCCGAAATGCGGAATAGAGGTAATTCACCGTGTCGGGGGCCGCGCAGGTTGCAATATTGCGTTTTACAGAAAGTTTCAACTTCTACTGTACCGGAGCCTGTTCTATGATGCCGGCAAAGTCGTCGGCTTTCAGGCTGGCACCGCCAACCAGGGCACCGTCAATGTCGGCTTGCGACAACAGTTCAGCTGCATTAGCGGGTTTGACGCTACCGCCATACTGGATACGCACTCGCTCGGCGACTTCACCGAACTTAGCGCGCAGTTGTTCACGAATAAAGGCGTGGACATTCTGAGCCTGATCCGGAGTGGCGGTCTTACCGGTGCCGATCGCCCATACCGGTTCGTAAGCAACGATAACCTTTTCCATGTCCTCGGCGGACAGACCGTCCAAACCGCCTTGTATCTGCCGTTTTACAACATCTTCTGTTGCATTGCTTTCCCGCTGTTCGAGGGTTTCTCCGACACAGACCATGGGGATGAAGCCGGTAGCCAGCGCGGTTTTCAGGCGTTGGTTGACGGTTTCGTCGGTCTCGCCGAAGTATTGGCGTCTTTCACTATGGCCGATGACCACGTATTCAATGCCGATTTCTTTGAGCATTTCCGCGGAAAGTTCACCGGTAAAAGCCCCCGATTGCTCCCAGTGAATATTTTGCGAGCCGACGCCGATATTGGTATTTTTCAGTTCTTCGCTAACGGCTGCGAGCGCTAGGAAAGGCGGGCATACCGCGACTTCAACCGCATCCTGATCTCCCACTTTATCTTTGAGGTCCCGGACCAACTCGCGGGCCTCGGCTATTGTTTTGTTCATCTTCCAGTTACCGGCAATACAGATTTTACGAGCCATTGATTTATTCCTTTAATTAGGGTTGTTTTCTTTCTATTTCTTGTTTTGTTTTTTTTCGCCCGCCTCAAGAGAATCTATGGGCAGGATGTGCCGCGCCTTATTTAGGGCGGTGTTTTTACTTATCATCCAGGGCCGCGATTCCGGGCAGAGTTTTGCCCTCGAGAAATTCGAGTGAAGCACCGCCACCGGTCGAAATATGGGTCATCTTGTCGGACCGACCGCTTTTCTTGACTGCGCTTACTGAGTCGCCGCCGCCGATTATGCTTACTGCGGCGCTTTCGGCAATTGCCCGGCATACTTCATTGGTACCTTTGGCGAAGGGGGCCATCTCAAAGCATCCCATCGGGCCGTTCCAGACAACAGTTTTGGCGCCGGCCAGTTTGTCGGCGTAAAGCTTGGTGGTTTTAGGCCCGATATCGAGAGCCATCCAGCCTTCGGGAATTTCTTCGCCTACGGTCTGGATGTTGGCATCAGCGGCAAAGTTGTCAGCTGCAATATTGTCGGTCGGTAGCAGAAACTCTACGCCCTTCGCTTTGGCGGCTTCCAAAGTTTTGCGAGCCGTATCCAGCAACTCTTCTTCGACCAGCGAATTACCGATGTCATGCCCCTGAGCTTTGAGGAAAGTGTATGCCATCCCGCCACCGATCAGGAAAGCGTCCACGGTATCCATCAAATTTTCCAGAACTTCGAGTTTACCCGACACTTTAGCACCGCCGATTACGGCGATGAAAGGATGTTCGGGGTTGCCCGTGGCTTTGCCCAAGTACTGCAGTTCCTTCTCAATCAGAAGACCTGCGGCACACTGGTCCATGTAATCGCATACGACCGCGGTTGAAGCATGGCGCCGATGGGCGGTTCCGAAGGCGTCGTTGACGTAAACGTCGGCCAATTCAGCCAGTTGTTTGGCGAAAGCCTGCTGCTCTTCGGGAGTGCACTTCTTGCCTTCTTCTTCATTATAGAACCGGGTGTTTTCGAGAACCAGAATTCGGCCGCCGTTTAAATTTGCGGCCAGACTCTTGACTTTATCCCCCACGCTGTCAGGCGCCATTGTGACCTCGGCCTTGACCATTGAGCCGAGGTGTTCGGCAACCGGTTTGAGGCTCAGTTCCGGCTTGCGTTCGCCTTTGGGGCGCCCGAGATGGCTCATCAGAATAAGGCCTTCGGCACCGGCTTCCAAAATATGATTTATGGAGGGCAGGGCGGCCTGGATGCGGGTGTCGTCGGTAATCTTCCCGTGGTCATCCAGCGGGACATTGAAGTCTACCCGCATCAATACGCGTTTTCCTTTCAGATCAATATCACGAACACTTTTCTTTTGCATTTCTCATTCCTTTGGTTGCTTTTCTATTTCATAACTGCTAATTAAGATTCGAGTGCGAATCGTTCATTATTACGAGGGTGTAAACTTCCTACCACCATACTATACTATAACATGACTTTCCCGCGACATAAAGACAATCAGGACAACTCGCAGTCGTTTGTTCATATTTCACCCGACTGGTACCATACGGCTCTTGGGGCGGCGTTTTCGGGGTGGGTCGGGGCAACGGTAATCCTGGTTTGGCTCCTGACGGAGAAAGCGCCGGCACTGCCGCTGCTCGGCCAGTTTTGGCTTTCACTGCTACCACTTCATATCGTGGCTTTTCTCGGAGCCATTATGGTGCTTTTAAAAAAGGTTCCTTCCAGCCGGATATTGCTGGTTTTGAATCTTGAAAAACCGCGTTATTGCCAGCGCCGGATTATCGGTTTCAGTCTGCTGGCTGTTCTTGCTTTTTATCCGGTAAGTGCGCTGGTGAATCATCTTACTCAAATAGTTTTGTGGTTCACGGGATATGAAGCCGGGGCACCTCCGCTCGGGCGTTTTCTGGAAAACCTGGATGATTTCCCTTTGTTGCTGTCTATGGTTGTCGGTGCCGTCCTGATCGCTCCGATTGTCGAGGAGGTTTTATTCCGGCTGGTTATCTTCGAAAATCTGCGATTCCTAGGGTTCTGGCCAGCGGCATTTCTGGTTGCCGGCGCTTTCGCCTTGTTGCACGGGACCGTGTCGCAAGCCCCCGCGCTTTTTCTTCTCGGCCTACTTTTACAGTATAGCCGGAGACGTTACAAAACCCTGTGGGCACCAATATCTCTGCACGCTATCTTCAATGCCGCCGCGGTCTTCCTAGCCTGGTACGTTGTAACCTTCACCGATATCCCGTTGGAATTTTAGCCCGAAGGGCGAAGCAACAGCATCACATCTTTGATTTTTCCGGCTTGAAGCGGTGGTTACCACAGCAATAAGCCGGAGAAAAGACTAAAGATCGCCGAAAGAGACACAAGCCCTTCGGGTTGGGGCGGCGGCAGCCCCTCTCGGGCTTTTGCGCTGTAAAGCATTACCCCGGAGGGTAGTACATTGCAGTGCAAAAGCCCGAGAGGAACCACCGGCGCTCCTCAATCCGCCTCAGGCGGAGACCTGAGACCTTTTCGCGGACGGTCTAACAAGACGCCATGCGAAAAGGTATCGCACCCATGCCCGTGCTTATTTCGGATTTATTGCCGGGCCGACGGTGTATTGTCAAACGCGGGAAGATGCTTATATTAGAAGAGTTGGTACTAGGACAATAAACCGCAGAGTCCAACAGAGAGTACAAAGAAAGAAGTAAACAAAT
>JAWOEV010000054.1:0-2786 GCA_046482565.1 Lentisphaeria bacterium
CCGCCCCCATGCATCCGACCGAGCATGCAGCTTATGAAAATACTAAGTATCCAAGAGTATAATGATTTGTCAGAGTTCGAACTATTTTTAAATAAGATTTCTCACGAACTCGCAGCTGCTATATGTAAAAAATTCACAGCGTATGCTGAGCTTAATGACATTTATATTGGCAACCGCTTGAAAATTCTGAAACCAAAGATATGGGGGTATAAAGGAACCATTTATAAGCTTCGCGTAGATTGCGGCAAAGAGTCAGCCCGAATACTGTTTGTGAAAACGCCAGACAACGACATTGTGCTATTGCATGGGTTTATTAAAAAAACTCAAAAAACACCGAATAAAGACGCAAAAATTGCAATGGGAAACCTCGAGCGGGTAAAAAACAACGTAGAAGTAATTCCATTACCATTGACAAAGTACTCGTTCTAAACGCTCAGGTTCTGGCATTCGAAGAGAGTGCCTCTGTACAGTCTGACATCCTGCATTTGCCCCTGATTTCCATAACGTGATGATTACCGGTTTATCCGGTGCATTATTTTGTTGGAAGGAATTCGTGGTTTTTCCCTTGTTTTTCCTACTGCTTGCGATCATCCCTGATTGGCGGGAGCTTCTGGCAAACGATCTGGTGGAAAAGCTTACCGCCCGTGTACTCAGGAGGCAGAAGCCTGGACCGAAAAAGCAATAATTGAGTATGGTGTCATCGGAACCACCGCTAATAATTGTCACGATCTAAAGTTGTTTTTAATCTGCGGATCTGTCATTAAATACCTCAAGGAGGTGTCCCATGCGCAGAATTTTCTGGTTGGCCGGTTGTCTGCTTCTTGCCGGCTGTGTCGCCGGTCTGAACAGGGAAGAAGCCATGGTAACGCAGGTCGAGTCCCGGGAACTCAACGATCACGAACAGCTCGGCCGGAATTTATTCTTCGATACGGCGCTGTCGGAACCGGAAGGCCAGTCCTGCGCCACCTGTCACGATCCGGGCGTGGGCTGGACTGGTCCCCGCTCCGAAATCAACCAGGGCGCATCGGTCTATCCCGGGGCGGTCCACAGCCGTTTCGGCAACCGGAAGCCGCCGAGCGCCGCCTACGCCACCCAGAGCCCGGTGCTGCATTACGACGCAGAAGAAGAGATTTTCATCGGCGGCAATTTCTGGGATGGCCGGGCCACCGGCTGGCTGCTGGGCGAACCGGCGGCGGAACAGGCCCAGGTGCCGTTTCTGAACCCCGTGGAACATAACCTTCCCGACGCGGGGACGGTCGTCAGCAAGGTGTGCGACTCGGACTACGGCGATCTGTTCAAAGGCTATTACGGCAACGCCATTTGCGATGAAGTTGTCAATGCCTACAACGCGATCGGCCAGGCGCTCCTGGCCTACGAAAAATCTTCCGAAGTCAATGCATTCAGCTCCAAGTACGATTACTACCTGCGCGATCCGCAGAAATATCCCCTCAGCGCACAGGAAATGAAAGGGTTACAGCTTTTTGCGGACACGGAACGGGCCAAGTGCTCCGAATGCCACCCCAGCTCCCTGGGGGAGAACGGCTCCTTGCCGCTTTTCACCGATTTCAGCTATGACAACGTGGGGCTGCCGAAAAACCCCGCCAACCCCACCTACCAGATGCCGCCGAAATTCAATCCAAGCGGCGTCGCTTGGGTGGATCCCGGCCTCGGTGGATTTCTTGCCGGCGTGCCCCGTTTTGCCCACTATGCCCCGGCAAATCAGGGACTACACAAGGTGCCGACCCTGCGCAATGTCGACAAACGCCCTGCCACGGGCTTCGTCAAGGCCTTCGGCCACAACGGTATTTTTAAAAGCTTAAAAGAGATCGTCCATTTCTACAACACTCGGGATGTGCTGCCGGTCTGCGAAGAAATTCCGGACGCCCAGCCGGGACAGAATTGCTGGTCGAAACCGGAAGTGGCGGCCAATGTCAACACGGAGGAATTGGGGGATCTCGGACTGAGCGAAGAGGAAGAGTGGGCCATTGTGGTGTTCATGCAGACCCTGAACGACGGTTGGACGCCGGACCCGAAACAGCGCTAACCGCCGGTTTCGACTGAAAGGGAAAAACCTGATGAGGCTGGCATGAGGCTGGGGTCGGACCAAGATAACCAGTTGAATCCAATATTCGGGGACATAATCTATTTCTTAGGACGACCCGTAGGTTTCGGTCGTAGATCCCGGCCAGTAAGTTTTGACACGGTGTCATAGAAAGATTCTGAGCCGAAGGGCCGGCCTGTCCGACTCTTTTGCTGTATCTCTGGTACTAAATCCGAATCTGTTGTCAAAAAATCCTGCCAATTACTAATCTCTGCGAGCAGTGGGGATTGTTCAACAAGGGAGTCTGAACTTACAAGGCCTACATGAAAGGCGGCGCTGGACCAGGGGTAATCCCATGGCCTGGAAACCATTTTGGCAGCCACCGGATTTCTTTCCACATAGCGTACAGCGGCATGGAGATATTGACCGGTTTGCACAGGGCATGACGAAAAACGTCCCTGGAACAAATAACCTTTCACATTTTTTCTAAAATTTATCATCCGGGTATAGAGTCGGTGCGCTTCACCAATAGCCCGCGCCAAGCTGTCCTCTTCTGTGGGAACAGCAATAAGGTGAACATGATTGGTCATGAGGCAGTATGACAGGCTCTCCAGGCCAAAACGCTTCGCTTGCTCCCTCAGCAAGCGCAAATACTCATGGCGATCATCATCATGATAAAAGATATCCATGGAGCGGACTCCACGCTGGGTTATGTGATGTGGATAACCAGGAACCACTACTCTTT
>JAWOEV010000091.1:0-5989 GCA_046482565.1 Lentisphaeria bacterium
ACCATGTTAACCACCTTCTGCAAAAAACCCTCCAAGTCAGAGCTGTCGGCAAACAACCCGGATAACTCAGCGACACTGCAGACCAAGTCAACATTGTTTTTTTTCTTATTCATATCGTATCTCGCACCACCAATTCCGTGCTAATTTGAGCCTGTCCGGAAAGGCGCTAACTTGTAAAAACTTCATATGTATTCTATCTTTCAGTATAGAGCTTGGCAAGCGGGCATCTGAAATAGGCATCCTCAAAGCTGTGACTTTGCCGCCCAAGACTGTTAGATTGGAGCTGTCCACAGTTTTAAAAAGTTATGGGAAAAAGAAATAGGTTGACGAGAGCGGGAGACGAGAGCGGTGGAGGGGCTAACTAGACCGTCCGCGAAAAGGTATCAGGCCCATGCTCGTGCCTATTTCGGATGAGATTTTGTCTTTTCGGCGGAATGCGCTAGCCGTAAGCTAACGGTTTCCGCCGAAAAGACGAAAGATCGCCGAAAGAGACACGAGCCCTTCGGGTTGGGGCGGCGGCAGCCCCTCTCGGGCTTTTGAGCTGTAACGCATTACCCCGGAGGGTAGTACATTACAGCACAAAAGCCCGAAAGGAACCACCGGCGCCCCTCAATCCGCCTCAGGCGGAGACCTGAGACCTTTTCGCATGGCGTCTAGTGAAGGTGAAAACAATGGACAATGAGCAAAGTCAAAAAATGCGAGGTGAAGAAAATTTGCGCTTCTGGGTTTCCCGGCGGCGACTGGTTTTGGAACTGGTTATTGCTGCATTATCGGGAGTTCTGCTTGCCCTGGCCTTTCCCCCGGCGGCGGCCGCGGGGATTGCCTGGATTGCCCTGATTCCCTTATTGTTACTACCGGTTCCGCGCGTATTGTGGCGGCGCTTGCTGATCGGTTATGTGTTCGGGGCGGCACACTTTATTCCTTCTCTGTGGTGGCTCAACGAAATTGGCTTCGGGGCCGGGGTTCTACTGGCCACGGCTTGCGCTGTCTTCCCCATGCTCTGGTATCTGCTACTGGGCTCACTGGCTTATCATTTACCCGGCCTGCGTCCACCGCGCCGCACTGAGCTTCAAACACCGCAGCACATATTCAGGGCGAAGTCGCTGGCGGTGGCCTGCAGTGGCTTGCTGCTGGCCAGCGGCTGGTGTGGACTCGAATGGATACGGTCATGGCTGTTTACCGGCTTTCCCTGGAACCAGGCGGGCATCAGCCAGTGGCGCCATACCATGCTTTTGAAACTGTCTTCGGTGACCGGCGTATACGGCATCAGCTTCCTGATTATTTTTACCAACTTTGGGCTGGGCTGGATGCTGGTCTCGTGGATAAATAAGTTCCGAAAACAACGCCAGCGCCAGTTTCCATGGCCTCCCGCAGTGGCCATTGTGGTATTCCTGCCCGTGGTGGTAATGACCTTTATCGACCGCTCACTACCCCCCCCCGACCGGTATATCCGGGTTGCCGGCATTCAGGGCAATCTCTCACAGCGCCGTGAATGGACACCGGGGCAACTGGATGAAGCCATTGACGTTTATGAAAAGCTCTCGCTTCAAGCTGAAGCATCCGTACAGGAACCGCTGGACTTGATTATTTGGCCGGAGACAGCCCTTCCCGCCGCAGTCCAATGGAACCGCAAAGCGGCGGGTATGCTGCGTCACCTTTTTACCGAAATAGATGCTCATTTCCTGATCGGCTCCCTGGATTTTCGTACGGACGAAATGGCCGGAAACGGTAAAGGAATGAATAAAACGCCGCCCATGACTAACAGCGCCATCCTGTTCAGTCCCGACGGGGAACGGCTGGATTACTATGACAAGATACACCGGGTCCCTTTCGGTGAATATGTCCCCTTCGGTGAACAGTTGCCTTGGCTGGTTGATATGATCGGCATGGGGCGGGCTCTGACTCCAGGTGCCGAATACACGGTATTCAATCTCCCCGGCGGTGCCCGCGGCGGTGTCAATATTTGTTACGAGGATGTTTACCCCGAAATCAGCCGCGCCTTTGTCCAGCGCGGTGCGAACCTGCTCTTGACCTTAACCAACGATGCGTGGTATGCTGAAAGCGCCGGCAGTCGTCAACACATGACGCATGCCGTATTCCGGGCTGCAGAGAATCGGCGGCCACTGTTTCGCTCCGGAAACAACAGCGATACCTGCCTTATCCAGCCGAGCGGTAAAGTACAGGGTTTGCTTTATGATCCGGTTTCCGGCTCCCCTTTTATCCGCGGTTATAAAATTTATGAAGTCCCGGTATGGGACAATCTCCCTGCCACATTTTATACCCTTTACGGCGACTGGTTTGCCAAAACTTGCGCGGCAATCACTCTGACGACCGTTGCAATCCTGACCACGCTGGCTTTTCGGAGGAAATATCGAAAATTTACGGCGGTTACCGAGAGTCGGGGGCACTAGCCCGCTTTTTGCACGAAGCAACAGTATCACATCCGCCGAAGCTGCCCTAGCGTAGGCGGATGTGATGCTGTTGCTTCACCCTCGGGTGAAAAATGAGATTATGCACCGGGTTACAAAGTGCAACTTTTTAACAAGCGGTATAAGTCTTTGGTATTCATATACATATCCCGCATAATCTCATTTTTCATGCAATGTTCGGGCTAGTACTTAGCTGGAACTTTTCCACCAGCGCCGTTTCTGGGAAGCGCGCACGGCATGTGAGAGCGTGTCAAGTTCCTGCAGAGCCAAACCGGTACCGTTTGCAACCGCAGTGATTGGTTCATCAGCGACCGCTACCGGTAACCCGGTTTCTTCGGCCAGCAACCTGTCCAAGCCGCGCAGTAAGGCTGCACCACCGGCCATGACAATGCCGTGATCGATCAGGTCGGCCGACAATTCCGGAGGACAGCGCTCAAGGGTCACCCGCACTGCTTCAACTACCTGCGTGATGGGCTCCATTAACGCCTCCCGGATTTCTTCGGAGGAAATAGTTATGGTTTTAGGCAATCCGCCCATCAGATCACGACCTTTGACTTCCCTGGTCAGCTCTTCCTCAAGCCGATAGGCACTGCCGATGTCAATTTTAATCTGTTCTGCCGTGCGTTCCCCGATCAGGATGCTATAGGCCCGTTTCAAATACTGTACAATGGCCGTATCCATCCCGTCCCCCCCGGTTTTGATACTGCGTGATTCAACAATACCACCAAGTGAAATTACGGCCACCTCGGTGGTGCCGCCGCCGATATCAAGAATCATATGGCCGGATGGATCCAATACCGGAATTCTCACGCCGATAGCCGCGGCCATCGGTTCTTCGATCAAGTGAACTTCGCGTGCGCCAGCTCGCAGGGCGCTTTCATTCACAGCTCGCGTTTCCACTTCAGTAATGCCAGAGGGAACGGCAACCAGAACTCGGGGGGGGAACACCTTGCTGCGAATACGAACTCGCTGTATGAAATAACGCAGCATTTCCTCGGTTATTTCAAAGTCGGCAATGACCCCTTCTTTCATCGGCCGGATTGCCCGTAAATTACCCGGTGTACGACCTATCATTCGCTTCGCCTCTAGGCCTACCGCCTGGACTTTGTTGGTCTCTGCCCATATAGCCACAACGGACGGTTCTTCCAAAACGATGCCGCGCTCGCGCATGTACACCAAAGTAGTGGCAGTGCCTAAGTCAATGCCGATGTCATTGGAAAAAATATTCGCTAATTTACGTGGAAACATCCGTATTACCTCAAAGTAATGTGAACTTTGGACTTCACCATTAAAATAAAAAGGTGTAGAAAAGTCTGTAATATCAACATACATTCGCATCAACAGTTGTAAATGCAAATCATTCGAGCGTATATGCAAAAACCAAAACTAAAGTTGACTAAATACCTTCGCCAAAATGCGGTAACCCGGCCGCTGGAAAACTTCCGGCGCGCCAGCGAACCGAGGCGGGCGGTTATCATACCGGCCATGGCGGAATCATCTTTCCTGCCGGCAACCTTGGAGAGCCTGGCTGCGAATCCCGCCGCAGTACAGCGAAGTACACTGGTCCTAGTCGTTGTGAACCAGCCGGAAGAGCCCCCTGCAAATCAGGAATCCGAACCCAACGCATTTTTAAAAATAACTAAGGATAATCAAAAAACATTAACCTGGTTGCGGCAACATTATGGTGATTTTCTGTTTCAGTTGATGTGGATTGATGCCGCCTCACCAGGCTTGGAACTTCCGGGTGCAGGCGGGGTCGGGGCGGCCAGAAAAATCGGCTGCGATTCACTGATTAATGAATTTATCGCCGCTCAATCAATGAATGTTGAGGCGGTAAAATTCGTTTTTTTACATCTGGATGCCGATACCCTGACGGCCAATGATTATCTGCAGACAGCTCCCGCAGAGTTGCTGGCCGCAAGGACGGACGGCGCCGTAATTGATTTCGAACATCAGCGAGCTGATGATCAGATCGCAAATCGGGCGATAGAAACCTTCGAACAATATCTGCGATACGTGGTGCGTGGATTACGTTTTGCCGGGTCGCCATACGCATTTCATACCATAGGTTCAGCTATGGCATGTACTGCGGCCGGCTATATCCGAGCCGGTGGCGTCTCCCCCAAAAACCAGGCCGGAGAGGATTTCTATTTTCTGCAACAGCTCGCCAAAAACGGAGGCATCACCGAAATCCTCGAAACCAAAGTTTTCCCTTCCGCCCGGCTATCCGAACGCAATCCATACGGGACCGGCCACGCCCTCCGCGATATCATGCGTGAAGGCGAGGAAAACTACCAAGTCTATGCACCTGAAAGCTTTGCGGCTTTGAAAAATTGGCTGGACACGGTACAAGAGCACCCAGATCTTGAAGCGGAAAAATTATTGAACTTGGTTGCCATTCCGGAAGTTCGCAAGTTCGTAATCACAAAGGGCTTTACAAAGGTCTGGCCCCGGCTGCAGAGACAACACGAAGACCGTAACCGACGTCTCAAAGCGTTTCACGAATGGTTCGACGCCCTAGCCACTATCAGGCTAATCCGCCACCTGACCCGAACGCAATATCCGCCCAAACGCTTAAGCCAAGCGGGGACAGAAAGGGAAGTTTAAGTACGAAAATGGTGGAGCATATCGGATTCGAACCGATGACCCCCACACTGCCAGTGTGGCTGTATAAGTACGATTATCTCCTTTTATGTTTGCAATCTGTTTGCAAAAGGGCGTTTTACCGTCTATAGTGTGGACATTGAGAAACATGCAAACCCAGGCAAAGCACGAAAGGCGGAATGATGACAACAGGAACGAAAAAACAGGCTAAAAAGCGGCGATCTAACGGTACCGGTTCACTGGTGAAGCGCCAAAATGGCATGTACTACTTCTGGACTGTGGACGCCAACGGCAAACGCCATGCTAAGAGTCTCAGGACCCGAAATCGCGACGAGGCCCTTGCAAAAATCAAGGCAATGGAGCGCGGCATAACGGCGCAGGATCGCCACGATGTAATCCACGAATTAGCCAAGGCACGCAAGCTAGTCCGCGAATTGGACCTGCCCTTCACTAAAAAAGAAGAATGCGATTTCTCCCTAAAAAAGGAGAGTGACAACCCACCCAGCTGGCGCTGCACCTGGCGCCCGGAAGACAATCAACGCGAGTTAAGTGAAGTCATCAAGGCCAAGACTCGCAAGAAAGCGAAAGAACAAGCCGCACAGCTAACGAAATCGCCGGTCTGGGATGCCTATTTATCCACGAACCCCACCTGTTCAAGCGGCACTAGAGGCAACCACTGGCGGAACCTCCCCAAGTTCACCCAATGGGTGATCGACAACCAAATACCCGTCAAGAGCTCTACCCAGGTTGACAAAGGACTTGCTCAGGATTACGCGGACCACTTGTGGTCTACGGGAATTAGCGCTGCTACCTTCAACTACCACCGAGCAACCTTGCTGGCCATCGTTAACGCCATTGGTCGCAAGTATGGCATTGATCGCAACCCCTGGGAAGCCGTCGATCGCAAGAACGACGAACAGCAGACACGCCAGAGTCTTACGACACCCCAAATCGAT